>CAXUFU010000001.1:0-3197 GCA_964250275.1 uncultured Chthoniobacterales bacterium
GCCCCGGCCCCTGACTACCTGACCGAGGAAACGAGCATTAGCTCCTGGTTACTGACGACCGACCACAAACGCATCGCGATCCTGTATCTAGGCACGATTCTCGTCTTCTTCTGCATCGCCGCCCTGGCGGCCGCGACGATGCGCCTGGAATTACTCACACCGGCCGGCGACCTCGTCCTATCGGAAACCTACAACAAGCTCTTCACCATTCACGGCGTGCTGATGGTGTGGTTTTTTCTCATCCCCTCGATCCCGACAGTCCTGGGTAACTTTCTCATCCCGCTGATGATCGGCGCGCGGGATCTTGCCTTTCCCAAGCTCAACCTGCTGAGCTGGTACATCTTCATCATCGCCGGCGCGGTGACGCTCTACGCGGTGGTCGCGGGCGGCGCGGATACGGGTTGGACGTTTTACACGCCGCTGAGCAGCAAATACTCAAATGAACACGTCTTCGAGATGGCGCTCGGAGTCTTCATCTCCGGGTTCTCCTCGATCCTCACCGGCCTGAACTTCATCGTCACACTGCATAAGTTGCGCGCGCCCGGCCTGACCTGGATGCGGCTGCCGCTCTTTTGCTGGTCCCTGTACGCCACCAGCCTCATCATGGTGCTGGCGACGCCGGTGCTGGCAACCGCGATGATGCTCATCTGCATCGAGCGGCTCTGGGGCGTCGGCATCTTTGACCGTTCGATGGGTGGTGACCCGGTGTTGTTCCAGCACCTCTTCTGGTTCTACTCGCACCCGGCCGTTTACATCATGATCCTGCCCGGGTTCGGCGTGGTCAGCGAGTTGATCACGTGCTTTTCCCGCAAGCGGATCTTCGGCTACGGCTTCGTCGCTTTTGCCAGCATGTCGATCGCGATCCTGGGCTTTGTGGTTTGGGGTCACCACATGTTCGTCAGCAGCCAATCGGTCTATTCGGGCATGGTCTTCTCCTTTCTGAGTTTTGTCATCGCCGTGCCCTCGGCCATCAAGGTCTTCAACTGGACCGCTACTTTGTATAAAGGCTCCATCACTTTCGAAACCCCGATGTTGTATGCGTTGGGGTTTATCGGGCTTTTCACCATCGGCGGCATGACCGGCCTGTTCGTGGCCGCGCTCGCGACGGACGTGCATCTGCACGACACCTATTTCGTGGTCGCGCATTTCCACTACATCATGGTGGGCGGCATGGTGCTGGCCTTCATGGGCGGATTGCATTTCTGGTGGCCGAAAATCACCGGCCGCCTGTATCCGGAGCGGCTCGGCCAGCTCGGTGCCGTGACGATCTTCATCGGCTTCAACCTGACTTTCTTCCCGCAGTTCATTCTCGGCTATCTGGGCATGCCGCGGCGCTACCATGCTTACCCGCCGGAGTTCCAGGTCTGGAATGTCCTTTCCACCGCCGGCGCGTCGATCCTGGGCGCGGGCTATCTGCTGCCGGTCATTTATCTATTCTGGTCGCTCAAGAATGGGCGCCGCGCCGGCAATAATCCTTGGCGGGCAACGGGCCTGGAATGGCAAACCACCTCGCCGCCGCCGAAGGACAATTTTGCGAAGACGCCCATTGTCACCCAGGAAGCCTACGCTTACCCGCTGCTGACTGAAAACGAAGGGGCGCGTCCGGGAGAGACCGAGAAACGCCAACTGGAACATGTCTAAAGCCGCCGCCGTCACCGCCGACCCGCGCGAACAGCTGCCCGCCCGGGAGCAGCAGTTCGACGACCTGGCGCAGCAAGCTGAAACCGCGCAACTCGGCATGTGGCTGTTCCTGGCCACGGAGGTCTTGTTTTTCGGGGGACTCTTGGTCTCTTACACGGTTTACCGCCTCACCTATCCGCAGGCTTTCGCGGCCGGGAGTAACGCATTGAGCCTGCTGGCCGGTTCGCTCGATACCGCCATCCTGCTCACCAGCAGCCTGGCCATGGCGCTGGCGGTACACGCGGCCCGCGCCGGTTCCCGCTGGCTTTGCGGCTTGCTGCTTTTCACGGCGGCCACGATCGGCGCCGGCTTCCTCGTGGTGCACGGCTTCGAATATTACCACGACTTCACCGAGCATCACGTGCCAGGGAAGCTGTTTGCGTTTGCCGGCGACGCACCGCCGAATCAGGTCCAGCTCTTTTTCCTGCTGTACTTCCTGCTGACGGGGCTGCACAGCGTGCATGTGACGATCGGCGTCGGCCTGCTTTTGGTCCTGGCCCTGCAAGCCTGGGCCGGGCGGTTCAGCCGGGATTATTATAATCCCGTGGAGGTCGGCGGCCTCTACTGGCACTTCGTCGATATAGTATGGGTCTTTCTCTTCCCGTTGCTGTACCTTGTCGCGCCACGCTGATTTTCTGCCCATGCCCGCCAGCACCATCCAGCCAGTCACTTGCTCGCGTTGCTGGCCGTGACCGTTGGCGTCAATTTCCTCCACATCGGCTCCTGGAACGTCGTGATCGCGATGCTCGTCAGCGGCACAAAGGGCTTCTTGATCGTCTGGCTCTTCATGGAGGTGCGCGACAGCCGCCCCATGATCTGGCTTTTTGCCTCGGCCGGGCTGGTGTGGCTCGTGCTGATGTTCATGTTCATGCTGAGCGACTATTACACCCGCGGTTGGGTGCGGCCGGACTGGCGGGCCGGCACCAACGGCTCTAATGCGGTGCAGTTCGCCCCGCCGGGCCGGTAGGCGGCACCCCGGCAATCCTCTGGAATCTCTATGACCAACAAAAGCGAAGACACTCACGCAACCCGTCCGCGGGTAGTCGTGATCGGCGGCGGCTTTGGCGGCCTGGCAGCCGTCAAGCGCTTTGCGGGCGAAGCGGTGGACGTGACGCTGATCGACCGCAGCAACCACCACCTCTTCCAGCCGCTGCTCTACCAGGTGGCAACGGCCGCGCTCGTTCCGGCCAACATCGCCCGGCCGCTGCGGGAGATTTTTTCGCACCAGGAAAACGTCTCGGTTTATCTCACTGACGTGCGGCGCATCGATGTCGAGGCGAAGAAAGTGATCACGGAAGACCTGGTCCTGCCGTACGATTTTTTGATCGTCGCGTGCGGCGCGCGGCACAGCTATTTCGGCCATCCCGAGTGGGAGAAACTTGCGCCCGGCCTGAAGACGCTGATCGATGCCGTTGAAATCCGCCGCCGCATGTTGCTGGCCTTTGAAGTCGCCGAAAAAGCGCTGGATGCGAGTGAGCGCAACGCGGCCATGACCTTCGTCATCGTCGGTGGCGGTC
>CAXUFU010000001.1:3207-4898 GCA_964250275.1 uncultured Chthoniobacterales bacterium
ACATGGGGCTTTCGGCCTTGGAATGCGCGGCGCTGGCGCGCGACCCGCGCGAGCAGGAGCGGCGCCTCACCTTCGTGCTGATCGGCGGCGGTCCGACCGGCGTGGAAATGGCCGGCGCCATCAGCGAGATCGCCCGGCGCACGATGACGCGCGATTTTCGCCGCATCGATCCGGCCAAAGCGAAGGTCATCGTCATCGAGGGATCCCCGCACATCCTTGGCGCTTATCCGCCGGACCTGTCGGACAACGGCAAGCGCCAACTCGAGCAGATCGGCGTGGAAGTACGCCAAGGCGTTTCCGTGACCAACGTGACCAGTGATGGAGTGGAGATCAAAGGCGGCGAGTTCATTCCGGCGCGCACCGTGATCTGGGCCGCCGGCAATGCTGCGTCACCGCTGGGTAAGTCGCTCGGCGTGCCGATTGATCGGGCCGGCCGGGTGACGATCAACGAAGACTTGACTATTCCCGGCCATCCAGAAGTGCAGGTCATCGGGGACATGGCGAATTTTTCTCATCAAACCGGCAAGCCGTTGCCCGGGGTCAGTCCGGTGGCGATGCAGCAAGGCCGGCACGCGGCCCGCAACGTGGTGGAAACAATCGCCGGCGGCAAGCCCATGCATTTTCACTATGTGGACAAGGGGACAATGGCGACGATCGGCCGGAACAAAGCCGTCGCCGACTTGAACTTCATTCGTTTCGGCGGGTTTTTTGCCTGGGTGATGTGGGCGGGGGTGCACATCTTTTTCCTTATCGGCTTTCGCAACCGCTTCAACGTGATGCGCGAGTGGATCTGGAATTACCTGACCTTTTACAAAGGCTCGCGTCTGATCACCGGCACCGGCGGCGGCGACGACGCCCTCCGTCACCCACAAGTGGGTTCCGAGCCGTTTCTCGCCGCCGCGCCCGAAGCGTAGCTTCGGGGATTGTAGGGCGGGCGCTTTGCCTGCCGGGAACGCGCCACCTCAGCAGGCGAAGCTCCCTTAAAATTAGTAGGGGCAGGCTTTCCGAGCCGTCCCAAACTGTCTTTAGAAGCCGCTACGCGAACCGAGCATCCGGAAACTACCGGCATGGCTCGAACGAGAGGCTTAACGACAGGCCGTGTGCCGAGACCAATCAACCTGCATCCGCGGGA
Organism: uncultured Chthoniobacterales bacterium; assembly: GCA_964250275.1. Classification (GTDB taxonomy): domain Bacteria; phylum Verrucomicrobiota; class Verrucomicrobiia; order Chthoniobacterales; family SZAS-18; genus CAXUFU01. The sequence continues at coordinate 4,340 of CAXUFU010000001.1, forward strand.
TCACGCCGGCACCACGGGCGTCTTCACATTGGGAATCTTATCAAGAACATCCCGAGAGAGGTTCAAGTGCGCCATGACCAACTCCGGCGGCGTGTGCGAGACCCATTCGGAGAGAGAAAGGTCCTGGAACTCCGGCGCCCGAAACATCTCTAGATAGATCAGGTCGGTGTCCCCGGTGTTCTCGATGTAATGGCCAAACGCGCGCGGGATGTAACCTACGTCCCCGGCATTGAAATCGGCCGTGCGCGCTTTGCTGTCGGTAAAGAACACGGTCATGCGACCCTTGCCTTGGATATAATACTGCCACTCATCCGCATTCTCGTGCCAGTGCAACTCCCGCAAGCCGCCGGGTTTAACGATCACATGCGCCGCGGCAATGGTCTTGGACACCGGAAAATTACGGGAGTCGATCACGCGAACTTCGCCGGACTTACTCTGATAGGTCGGCTCCATGGCATGCAACGGGAAGTCGAATGCCACTTTCGTGGGTGAGTTGAAGTTGTCCGCGGCGGTGGCGTCCTCTTGGATCGGTCCCGGCAGCGGTGCTTTGAAGATATAG
>CAXUFU010000001.1:4908-30483 GCA_964250275.1 uncultured Chthoniobacterales bacterium
ACACGTCCGCCACGGCGGCCTCGGGTACGCCCCAGTTCTTCGCCAGCACCTCCGGTGGCGTATGCCTTAGCCAATCGGAGATGAGTGTCGTATTGCCTTCGGAGAAATTTCCATCGTCGAAAACGAGCAGAAACTCGCACCCGTCCGGCTCTAACCCTTGAATGGAATGCGGCAGGCCGGAAGGGAAGAGCCACAGGTCATCCTTACCGACATCTTTCACGAACGGCTTGCCCGTGGCATCGATCGCCGTCAGACGCGCTTTGCCGCTCAACATGATCGCCCACTCGGACGCCACGTGCCAGTGCAGCTCGCGGCAGCCGCCGGCGACCAGGCGCATGTTCACGCCGGCGATCTCCTTGGAGATCGGGAAATCGGTCACGGTCACCTGCCTGCTCCACCCGCCCTCTTGCACCCGCCGGTGGGCTACTGAAAACGAACTCCAAAACGACGGCGGCTCGCCGTGGTCAGTGGCGGGCGGCAAAAAGGTGTTCGGGTTGTCGTCGCGCAACGGCACGTTTTCCGGGCCGGGATCCGAGGCGCTGTTATCACGGTCGCCCTCGGTGGCGCTCTCCATGCTTTGCCCCCGCACCTGCGAAAGGGCGAAAGCGGCTGTGACGAGCGCGGCGGAGCTTTTGCCCAAAAAACGCCGGCGATCAATGCTGGATTGCGAATCGGATGCGGGCTGGCCGGCGCTGGCAGGATCGTCTGGAGTAGTCATAAGAAGCTGAAGATAGTTCGCCCCGATAGATCATCCGCGGATGCATAGTAATAGAACAACCAGCCGGCAGGCCGCATGACGAAGTAAGGAAAGTGAGACCGTACCAAACCTCCACCTTTCCCCTCATGCGCTCACGTGCCACCCACGCTCTGGTGGCAGGCTGCCTGGCTCTTAGCTGGCCCGGTTTCCTGGCGCCAGTGCACGCCGGCGACGGCGGTGACCCGGGCGATGCCGCTGCCTTGAGCCAGCCGTCGGCCTCCACCGGACCGGATAAGAGCCAGTATAACCTTTTCAATCCGACGCCGGACAATCTCCTGCGCGAGTTTGAGACCAGCCGGCCGGATCAAACCACGGGGCCACATACCGTCGACGCCGGGCACTTCTATCTGGAGCTTGGCCTCTTCGCCAACACCCTGGATTACGGAGCCTCGCGCACCTCCAGCTGGATCCCCTTGCAGAACAGCCATTTCCGCGCCGGTTTGACCAACACCATCGAACTCGAACTCATCTACGATGGCGTTTACAACCAGAACACCCAGGCGTTGCCCGCCACCGGCGGCAAGCGCACGGACAAAACCGTCGATATCGGTTCCGGTAACCTCACCGTCCGTCTGCGCTTCAATCTGATCGGCGACGATGGCGGTCCGATCGTCTTCGCCGTTATCCCGCAGTTTACCGCTCCGACGGCCACGTCCCACCTCGAGCCGGAGCACTTCGAAGGCAGCGTCATCCTTCCAGTCTCTTTCAAGCTGCCAGCAGGCTTTAGCGCCATCCTGCAGGCCGAGCCCGGCTCCGGCCGCAACGGCGATGACACCCGGGATGCTTTCGCCTTGGTCAGTGGTGCAACCCTTTATCATGACCTGTTCCGGAAGAAGGATCGCGTCCAACTCTACCTGGAGTATTTCGATACGCTTGTCACCGGCCCGGACGGTACTTTGGCGCAACAGGTGGACGTCGGTGTGCGCTGGCGTCCGATGGAAAATTGGCAGTTGGATTTCGGGTCAAATTTTGGCGTGTCGAAGGATGCCCCTGGCTATCAATCCTTCGCCGGAATCTCGACCCGTTTCTGACGCCTCGGAGCGTGCCAGAGAGTAACCTCGTGAAGCTATGCCCAAAAAACAGACAATCCAGCGAGCACGCCAGGATGCGCGCGAGGGAAAGGCGGCCTCGACCCAAGCCGGCGAGTTTGTCCGCGAAGAGATCGAGCGCGTGCGGGCGGGAGAGCACGGCGTCCGCTCAACCAAACAGGCGATCGCCATTGGCCTATCCGAGGCACGGCGCTCGGGCGTCAAGCTGCCGCCGCCAAAGCAAGGAAAAGCGAGCGAGACCACCCGCCGCCAAGCAAAGCGCGATCTGGTTAGAGGCGAGCAGGATCCTGACGCAGTGCCGTCAGCTAAACGCTCCCACGCCACGACTCAGGCACTAAAACGCGAAGGTGGTCAGCCTGCGTCGAAAGCCGCACTTTCGAGACAAGCCAAAACAGCGGCCGCCAAAAGGTCATTTGCTAAGCGAACTCGAGCGGCCCACAAGGCTGGGCGTACGCGCAAAGAATCCTCGGTAAAGTAGCACTCGTTCGCGATGCGGACCGCGCGAACTCACCAGGATTTGATCTTCAACGGTTTCCCGTAACATAAACGACGTTAACTCCGCCCAAGGTTTATTGAGGATCAACCGACTCCTTTACCTTGTGCGCGGCGTCCTTCGTTGCTTCGGCTGTCTTGTGGTAAGCATGCTTAGTTGAATCACCTACCTTGTCAGCCTCGTGCCGGGTTGATTCTGCAGCCCGCTCAGTGCCGTGTTTGGTTGATTCATAGGCTCGCTTAGTGCCTCGTTCGGTGGATTTGTAGGCGCGCTTGGTGCCACGCTCTGTCGACTTGCCCACCTTTTCTGTCTCGTGCTTGGTCGTGTCCGCGGCCTTCTCGGTGCCTTCCACCGTCTTATCTTTCGCCTTATTGAGGCTATCCTCGGTTTTCTCCCCAACGGATTTATCAGAGTCATCCTGCGCGCGCAACGGACCGGCCGCAACCACCAGGAAGACGAGACCGGCTAGGACAAATAAGTGTTTCTTCATGCTCGATAATCGGAAGAAGTACCGGCGGCGGATGGCCTTACCTTGCGCCCGCCCACGGTACATCACCTTGGCTCACAGCCCGTTGAGAACACCCAATAACCGTGCCGCCCGGGCAGGCGGCGTCACCCGGCCACTCAGGATCTCGGCAGGCGTCACATCGCGACCATAGTAGCCGGCGTTCTTTTTGTCCTCGGTCACAAGCACAGTGCCTTCCAAGGAAATCCCGGCGAAAAGACCCTTGCTCCGGCTGTACGTGTACACCGCCGCCGTCGGCAATACATCTCCTTCCGCCACGCGTCCCACCGGCCCAGCAGCGACGCTCAGGTCTCCGCCGATACTGACGTTGCCGCCGTGGGAGAACGCCTTGACCGCATCCTCGGTATTCAGGACCAGGACAAACTCCGTCACCTCCCCGCCGATCTGGAAGCCGAACCCTGCGCCGCCGGTGGCGATGGCATCAGGTCCCGACCACCCATCGCCGGTGCGGGCAACGACCACACCCACGCCTCCTCGGCCGCTCACCACAAAACCGCCCTTGTAGATATCCAGGATGGCAATGCCTCGCGCTTGCCGCAAGACCCGGCGTGGGATGGCTTTTTCTGGGATCCGCTCAAAACTGCGCAAGATGTGCGCGGAGTTGGCGACAGTTTCCTGCATCGTTTCCGCGCGTCCAGAAACGACGGTACCGGCTAGCAACAACGCGGAGGCAGCCAGACACAGTGGGAGACGCGCCCGGCCAGACAGACGAAAAAAGGAAGTCTTCATGTTATCCGATTCGAAGCTTCACAGGTTTGCGGCTGGGCGATTTCCCTGTGAATTTCAGCCTCTTCGTAAATCTCTCCACGTCGAGTGTTAATGGTGATAATGATGGGCGTAGCCATGGCGACCATAACCATACCGGTTGTAATAGCCACGCGCCCAGTAGCGGCCATGCCAGTAGCCGCCGGCCCAGAAACCGAAGGTTGGATAAGAATAGTAGCCGTAATAGTAGGGGCCATAAGGCGCTCCCACGTAAGCGGCGGCCGGGACTGGCACACCGATGTTGATGGCGACGAACGCTTCCGCTTTAGGCGTGGCAAACAGGCCCAGGCTGACCACCACGGCAAGGATGGGTATTAGTTTCTTCATATACTTCTTACAACCCACCCTTTGCCCGAGCGTTGCTCATCAAGAGCGAAAAAATGGCAGGACCAAAGCTAAGGCTCTTCAAGCCATGCATGACGACGGCCTAAAAAAATGGCGGGCCAGTCCTTGCTGGTTAGTTGGCTGAGACGCGTCCTTTGCCTTTCGCCAAGGCTTCATAGCCGGAGATCACGTCGAAAAGCTCTTCGTCGATCTTCGCCTGCCGCAAGCGGTGAAAGGTACCGTGGAGCGTCTCCAATAGTTCGTCGATATTTCTCCCGGCGCGTTCCATCGCCGCCAGGCGGCTGGCATTTTCACTGGCCAACGATTCGGCGCACGCGCGGAATAGCGAGATGAAAAGATACTCGCGAATGTAGGCCCGCAGCGTCGTGACGTTATCGCGCACGACCTCGGGCAAGTTACGCGTTGGCCAGCGAATCCCGGCGAGACCTTGTTGCCACTGCGCGTCGAGCGGCAACAACCGCTGGCTCACCGGTTCGTAGAGCGCTCCCGTTTTCGGTCGATTGTGGAAGACGTACAAACTCGCGTATTCGCCTTGCGTCCGCTTGGCTTCGCTCGCGATCTGCATTCTGCCAACCAGCGGAGTAATGGCCTGCACAGAGTTTGGCACCGGGAAGGTTCCCATCAACGGCAGGCCTGCGTCCACCAGGCGCGCCTGCACCCGTTCACCCACCGCCCACAAATGCGGTTTGCCGGGCAACGCGGCCAGCGTCTGCACCGCAAAATCCGCGACTACCTCGTTGAATTGGCCGACCAGTCCTTGATCGGAACCGAAGACGATGGCGCCCGTCGCACCGGGCTCGCTTTGGCCCCGAGGTTCTGGCCTGGCAACCATCGGTGCCGTCTCCCTGAAACACGCGCTCAACCCCAGCTCAACCGTTCGATAATAGTCATTCAACGCCCGCACGGATTGTTCGTATTGGCCGATGCTGGAAGCAGCCAGCGCTTTCATCGTGCGGACGACGGATTTGAGTTCGCCCGCACTGTTGATTTTCCGGCTCAGGCTCGCCGTCGTGTCGCTCATGGTTTCTCCTCGCCCGTGGGTTGCGGCAGAGGTTTGGCCTCGGGCGTGGTTGGAGCTTGGGGTTGAAAGCGCACCAGCGTCTGACGCGCCATTTCCACCACCGCTTGGCGATCCTCGTCGCTGAGCTTCGGGGCCGAGTCAAAACGCGCGGCCAACTCCGCGGGTAGTCTGGTAACACCCTGACGCACAGCGGCCTCGGCTTCTTTCATCTGGACCAGCGGCACCGGGTCGAAGAGTCCCGCGGTCAAAGCCAATAACACCGTGATTTGCTCGGCGAGCGACTGCGGTTGAGATTCCGGCTGCTTGAGGCAAGCGCGGATTCTTTGTCCGTGCTCGATACTTTTGCGGGTCCCCTCGTCCAACCGGGCGCCGAAGCGCGCGAAGGTCTCGAGTTCCTCGAACTGCGCGTAAGCGAGCTTGAGATTACCCGCCACGGCGCGGTAAGCCGCCCGTTGCGCCTTGCCGCCGACGCGTGAAACGGACTTACCGACATCGACCGCTGGCAGCACGCCCAGTTCAAAGAGCGAGGGCGAAAGGTAAATCTGTCCGTCCGTGATCGAGATCAGGTTGGTCGGGATGTACGCGGAGATATCTTGCGCTTCAGTCTCAATGATGGGTAAGGCCGTGAGCGATCCGCCGCCGCGATCCGGCCGCAGATGGGTGGCGCGCTCGAGCAGGCGAGAATGGATGTAGAAAATGTCGCCGGGGAACGCTTCGCGCCCAGGCGGCCTCCGGAGCAGAAGGGAGATCTCGCGGTAGGCGCGGGCGTGTTGCGTCAGGTCGTCGTAAACGATCAGCACGTCGCGGCCCGCTTCCATAAAATGCTCGGCGATGCTCGTGGCGGCATAAGGGGCGATGTAGGACAGCCCGGGCGCTTCGTTGCCCTCCGCGACAACAACGACCGTGTAATCCATCGCCCCATTTTCCCGGAAAATAGCCGCCGCCTTGGCCACGGCGGAAGCGCGCTGGCCGATGGCACAATAGACGCAGAGCACATCTTTTCCGCGCTGGTTGAGGATGGTGTCGATGGCGATTGCCGTCTTGCCGGTCTGGCGGTCGCCCAGGATCAACTCGCGTTGGCCGCGTCCGATGGGTATGAGCGCATCGATGACTTTGAGTCCCGTCTGGAGCGGCGCGGTGACAGCCGCTCGCGCGATGATGGCCGCGGAAGGCCGCTCGGTCGGCAAACGCTCGCGAGCGGCGACCGGACCTTTGCCATCGAGCGGCCGGCCGAGCGGGTCGATGATGCGTCCCAGTAACCCATCGCCCACGGCCACGTCCATGACCCGGCCCGTCCGCTCGACTTCATCGCCCGCGTGCAGAGCCGCATCTTCGCCGAGCAGGACCACGCCGATCTCGTCTTCGTCCAGGTTGAAGACGATGCCGAAGACGCCGCCGGGAAACCTCACCAGCTCCTCAAAGCCCACGTTCGGTAGACCCGAAACCATCGCGATGCCGGTGCCGACACTGGTGATCGTGCCTACCTCACGCGGCGTCAGTTGCGGCAGGAAAGCTTCTCGCGCTTGGCGCAGGGCCGCAAACGTCCCGTCGTACACGCTCGCGAGGTTTTCGGCTGCGTCGATCATGAGCCGTTTTTGTCCGAAACCGTCTCTTGGGACGTGGCCTTGGGCGGTCGTGCCGGCGGATTCTTTGGCTTCAGGAGTTCGTCCACACCGTGCTCCAGCGCTTCGAGATAATCCGCGATGGTCCAAGCGACTTTTTGCCCGTTGGTGGTGAGTTCGATGCCGCTGACCAGCTCGGGCGCGGTCTCAAACCGGAGCGGAATGTCGGCCGAGAAAGTTTCGTTCACCGCGTGCTGGATGGTGGCGCACTGCTCGCCGGACAAGGCAAACGCGCTCCGGACCAGCGCGGGATCGGACGCCGACTTCAGCGCGTCGACGAGGCCAGCCTTGCCTTGGCCGTTGAGGGTGCGCAAGCGGCGGGTGAAAACGTCGGCCATGCTGTCTTCCAGACTCGTGTCGGCAAGATCGGTCAGCGTTTTGCGGGTGATGGCAAACACCTCCTCTTTGGCGCGGCGGCTGATGGATTGATCCAGTTGGTTAGCGTCGTTTCGGAAGGCTTCCTGTCTCTTCACCGTCATAGCGTCGGCTGCGCGTCCGGCTTGCTCCAGCAGCCGCTGGCCTTCGCCTCTTGCCTCCTCCAGCGCCGTGCCGAGCAGGGCGGCGCGCTGCTGGTCGAACTCCTGATTCTTGCGTTGAAACTCGTCGCGCTCCTGCTTGGCTTCGGCTCTTTTGGCGTCGGCAGCGCTGAGCTCAGCCGCGATTTTATGTTCCCGCGCATCGATCGCGACCAGGATCGGCCGGTAGAGAAAGCGCCGCAGCAACCACACCAGGAGCAGGAAGTTCACGGCTTGCGCCCCGACGGTAAACCAGTCGATCAACATGAGATTATTTGCCGCCGGATTGCGCGATGACGTGGCTCCAGAATGGATTGGCGAAAATCAGGATCATCGACACCACGAAGCAGTAGATGGCCAGTGATTCGATCATCGCCAGACCGACGAATAAGGTGCGCGTGATGGTGGCAGAGGCGTCCGGCTGCTGGGCCAAGGCCGTCAGTGCGGTGGCGACCGATCGGCCTTCGCCGAGTGCCGGCCCGATACTGCCGATGGCGATCGTCAGACCCGCGGTTAAAATCGAGGCCACCGCAATGATTGTCATGTTGTCCATAGTTGTTGGTTCCGTTGCGTCGTCGTTTGTTTGTTTGTCAGATGCTGGGCTGGCGCGTGCGAGTGGCGGCAGCGATGTAAACCGTGGCCAGAATGCTAAAGATGTAGGCCTGGACCATGCCGGTGAGCAGACCGAGCAACGTCATGACGATGGGAAAGATAAAGGGCGTAATCGTCAAGAGGATGCCGATGATCATTGTTCCACTCATCATGTTGCCAAAGAGGCGGACAGACAGCGCCAGGGTGCGCGAAAGCTCGCTCACGACATTAAACGGCAGCATGATCACCGTCGGCTCCAGATAGGACTTCAGGTAGCCGCCGAGACCTTGATCTTCGATGCCGAAAAGCGGCACAGCCACGAACACGCAGAGCGCGAGGGCCACCGTGGTGGAGAGCGAACCCGTCGGCGGCTGATAGCCGGGGATGACCGTGCCGCAGCACGCCAGCGCGACGAACAGGAAAAGCGTGCCCAGGAAATTGAGGTATTTTTTCGCATCCACTAAACCGACGTCCTCGATTTGTTTTAGCATTGCCGTCACAATCATCTCCAAGAAGTTCTGCCAGCGGGAACGGGTCAGTTCGGTCGAGAGCCGGCGGGTGATCAGTTTCGCGCCGATCACCAGCACGAGCATCAGTCCCCAGGTGAATACGATGGTGCCGTTGAGCTTAACGAACCCATCCTGCCACAAGATCGTCTGATCGGAGCTAAGGTGCATGGGCGGCCTCCAGTCCGGGCCGCGTCAGGTAGGTCACGCACCATCGCGCCACCACGAATCCCAGGAGGCACGCCACCAGTCGCTCCCAATTCCCGCGGCCGACATAGTAGAAGCCCGCCAGCACAACGCTCATCCGCACGAGTAAGCTGCCCAGGAACCATAAGGCGGGCTGGGCAGACGCGATGCCCTCGCGCACCGTCCACCACAGGCCGCCGAAGAAGATCGCACCCAGCATTGCGCCCACCAACCCAGCGATGACCAATCCTAGAGTCTCATTCATCTTTAACCCCTCCGTCTGCGTGCATGGCCCGGTTTTCGTTGGCGACCCAACGCCAGGCGTTGAAACAACCAAGCGCGAGGCCAACGACCAGGAGCGCCAGAGTCCACGAATGCGGGCCTGGATAGCGCTTGTCCAACCAGACGCCGAGCCCCGCCCCGAGCAGCGTCGGAATGGCCACCGACCAGCCGATCAGGCCCATCATGCCCAATCCGAACCAGACGCCTGGCACGCCGTCTCGCCGCGCCTTGAGCTTGCGCGCCGCCTGCCGCGCGATCTTGCCGGCGAAGGACCTCTCGTCGTCTGACGAGCTCTTGGCTGCTGTCTCGTCATGCATGGTTGAAATCCGCCAGACGGCGCAGCACTCCCAGCTCCAACTTCGCCACGACGGAGCGCGCACTCTTTTCCTGCTCATCCAGGCTGGTAAATTCCCGTGCCACGGATTTGCGCAGCTCGCTCAGGTCCGATCCTCCGATCGCGCGGCGCACGGAAACGAGCACGTCCGAGCCGCTCTTGACCAGCACACCTTGATCTACGGCCACGAAAACCTCGGGCTCACCTTCGGGTTGGTAGAGCAAGATCCCCGGCACGAGCGCGGCAACACAATCCAGCCGGTGCGGCAAGATGCCAAAGGATCCAGCGGACGTCTCCGCCACAATGCGCGACACACCGATCCGATCGACGAAGACTTGGGGTGGGAGCAGGATTTTAAGATGCATGAGCGAGAGCTGGCGCGTTGGCGTTTGGCTGTCCTTTCGGCGCTGGCGCTTGGTTGGAATCCTTTTCCACCGCTTCATCCACCTTGCCGATCATGTAGAGCGCGCTCTCCGGATAATCTTTGAACTCGTCGCGGAGGATGCGCTCGCAACCGTCCAGGGCATCCTTCAGGCTAACGTCTTTCCCAGCGATGCCGCTGAATTGTTCGGTGGCGAAGAAGGGCTGGGTCAAGAACCGTTCCAGGCGGCGCGCGCGGCCGACCACGTTGCGATCAGCCGACGAGAGTTGCTCCATACCTAACATGGCGATGATGTCTTTGAGGTCTTCGTATTGCGCCAGCGTCTGGCGGATCTCCTGGGCCAGGAGATAATGCCGCTCGCCGATGATTGTCGGCGTGGCCATTTTAGAGTTCGATTGCAGCAAATCGACGGCCGGAAAAAGCCCCTCGCTCGCCCGCTTGCGGGACAACGCGATGGAGGCGGAGAGATGCGAAAACGTGTGCACCGCCGCCGGGTCAGTCAGATCATCCGCCGGCACATAGACCGCCTGAATGGAGGTGATCGCACCCGTGTTTGTGTTGGCGATGCGTTCTTCGAGCCCCGATAGCTCAGTGCCCATGGTCGGCTGATAGCCCAAACGCGAGGGCATTTGTCCCATCAAGCCCGATACCTCCATGCCGGCCTGGATAAAGCGGAAGATGTTGTCGATCAGGAGCAACACATCCCGGTGCTCATCATCCCGGAAATACTCGGCCATCGTCAGGGCCGCCAACCCGACGCGGAACCGCGCGCCGGGGGGCTCGTTCATCTGCCCAAACATCATGACCATGTGCGGGAGCACGCCGGCTTCCTTCATATCATGGTAAAGCTCCTGTCCTTCCCGGCAGCGCTCACCGATCCCGCAGAACATGCTCACCCCTTTTTGGTGCCCGACCATGTTGTGAATCATCTCGGTCAGCAGAACCGTCTTGCCCACGCCTGCGCCGCCGAACAGTCCCGCCTTTCCGCCTCGCTCCAGCGGCACCAGGACATCGATGACTTTGATGCCGGTCTCAAAAATCTCCGATTTGGTCGAACGTTCGGAGAGGGGCGGTGGCGCGCGGTGCACCGAACGCCATTGCACATCGGCCAGAGCCGCTTCTCCGTCGATGGTGTTGCCGAACACATCGAACATCCGCGAAAGGATCTCTTTGCCGATCGGCGCCTTTAAAGGGCCGCCGGTGTCTTCGACCGTCATGCCGCGCGCCAGACCTTGGGTTGGCGTGAGGGCAATGCCACGCACCTGGCGCGCGTCGCTCTGCGCCAGCACTTCAATGATCATTTGCCCGTGATCTCCCGCGCATAGCACGGAGTGGATGGGCGGCAAAGGCCCATCAAAGTGCACATCGACGACGCTGCCGCGCACCGCGACAACCACACCGCGGTTGGTCAAACCGGCTGCTTGGTTCACCCGGTCCCCTCTCCCGGCACCACCGTGTGTTGCACGCCATCCAGACATGCGATGACCGCTTCAATCACCCGCTTGGACTCATTCGGATCGCGCACCCGGATCGACAACGCGCCCGCCTCTTTGGCTGGATAGTCGTTCCCTCCCGGGAATAGCGCGTCCCCGACAAAAATCATTTCCGCGATCGGCAGGCCAAGGATATCGCGCAGCTTTCTGATGCCATAAGCTTTGTCGATCCCAGGCTTGGTCACGTCGACGGAGGTCGTGCCACCGAGCCGCACGGAGAACTCCGGGATGAGCTGACCCAGGATTGCCTGCATCTTCCGGCGCTTGCTGAAATCTGGATCCCACTTTTTCTTCTCCTCGATCGGAGCTTTCTGTCCTAGAGCGGAAAACGTGATCTGACTGCCCCGGTCTTCGATGACGTCGCCCCACATCCGGTCGACTTTGCAGCCCGCCGTAGCGATGGCCTGCTGCAGCGACTGCACGATTTTCTGCTTTTCTGCCGCGGTGAAATCTTCCGAATACAGCTTCTACCAACCTCCGGCATATTGGTAGAACTTGGTTCCGCACGTCGGCAGAAGCGAGAGGTTCGTCAAGCGCTGATCGTGCGGGAGATTCGAGAGCACCTGGTTCTCAAATTGCAGCCAGTCGCCACCGGAAATGACCGCGACCCTCATAATGGCGAGCAGCGAAGTGAGCAGGTTCGCCATTTCGCTATCCAGCGCGGCTTTGCTCTCCGCCAGCGTGCCGTCGAGATCGAAAACAATGAGTCGCTTCATCTCGTTACAGGGTCCCCGGGCTAGCACCGCGCTGGGTTGCCTTGGTGCTCACTGCGAGGCCGTCCACTTCCAGTTGCGGATCTCCGGCATGTCCTCGCCGTTCTTATCGATGTATTGCCGGTGCTCGATCAACTTGTCTTCGAGCTGTTGCTTCAAATAGATCCCCTTCTCGCCGGTTTGCGGCACGCGATCGATCGTATCCAGGACCAGGTGAAAACGATCCAGATCGTTTAACACGGTCATGTCGAATGGGGTCGTGATGGTCCCTTCTTCCTTGTAGCCGCGCACGTGCATATTATGATGGTTGGTGCGCCGGTACGTCAGCCGGTGGATCAGCCATGGGTAAGCGTGAAAGGCAAAGATGATGGGCTTATCCTTGGTGAAGAGCTCGTCGAAATCCACCTCGCTCAACCCGTGCGGGTGCTCGCTTTTGGGTTGCAGCTTCATCAGGTCGACGACGTTGACCACCCGGATCTTCAGCTCCGGCAAGTGTTCGCGCATGATCGAAACCGCGGCGAGCGTCTCCAGCGTCGGCACGTCGCCACAGCAGGCCATGACCACATCGGGCGCGGCATCCTGATCGTTACTGGCCCATTGCCAGATACCGATGCCTTCGGCGCAATGCTTGGCCGCGGCTTCCATCGTCAGCCAATACGGGGCCGGATGTTTGCCCGCGACGACGACGTTCACGTAATGGCGGCTGCGCAGACAATGGTCCATCACCGAGAGCAAACAATTCGCGTCCGGCGGCAGGTAAACGCGGACCACCGCGGCCTTCTTATTTACCACGTGGTCAAGGAACCCCGGATCCTGGTGGGTAAAGCCGTTGTGGTCCTGACGCCAGACATGCGAAGCCAGTAGATAATTGAGCGAGGCGATCTTCCGCCGCCAAGGCAGACGCGCAGTCACCTTCAGCCACTTGGCGTGCTGATTGAACATCGAGTCGACGATGTGAATGAAAGCCTCATAACAGTTAAAGAGGCCGTGCCGCCCGGTGAGCAGGTAACCCTCCAGCCAACCCTCGCATTGATGCTCGCTCAACATCTCCATGACACGGCCGGCCGGCGCGAGAAATTCGTCGTTCGGGACGGTGGCGGCATCCCATTGCCGTTGGGTCACCTGGAAGAGAGCCTCCAAGCCATTGGATATCGTCTCGTCCGGGCCAAAGACCCGGAAGTTACGCTGCTCTTCGTTTTGCTTGGCTACGTCGCGCAGAAAAGGCCCGAGGACATGCGTGTCCCCGATCCCGCCCGTCCCGGGTTCTGGAACATCAACGCCATAGTCGCGGAAATCCGGCAGGCGCAGATCCTTGAGCAGCAAGCCGCCGTTTGCGTGAGGATTCGCTCCCATGCGCCGCGTGCCTTGCGGAGCCAGATCGGCCAGCTCCGGCAACAAGCGGCCATCGGCGTCAAAGAGTTCCTCCGGTCGATAGCTCTTTAGCCAATCTTCCAACTGCTTGAGGTGCTCGGGATGGGTCGCCGGATCAGAAAGCGGCACCTGGTGCGCGCGGAAGGTGCCTTCGATTTGGCGGCCATCGACGAGCTTGGGCCCGGTCCAGCCTTTGGGCGAGTTCAGGACGATCATTGGCCAACGCGGCCGCATGGTGTTGCCGTTGAGCCGTGCGTCCCGTTGGATCTGCTGGATCTGCTCGATGGCTTTGTCCAAGGTCCCGGCCATCGCCTGATGCATGCGGGCCGGCTCATGACCTTCCACAAAGTACGGCGTCCAACCGTAACCACGCAGCAGTTGATCCAGCTCTTCGTGGGTAATGCGCGCGAGGATGGTGGGATTGGAGATCTTATAGCCGTTGAGATGCAGGATGGGTAACACCGCGCCATCGGTTTTCGCGTCCAGGAACTTGTTAGAATGCCACGCGGTGGCCAGCGGCCCGGTTTCCGCCTCACCATCGCCAACGACGCAGGCGACGATCAGGTCCGGATTATCGAACACCGCTCCAAAGGAATGGCTCAGCGAGTAGCCCAGTTCGCCTCCTTCATGAATGGACCCGGGCGTTTCCGGCGAGGCGTGGCTGGGGATGCCGCCGGGAAAGGAGAACTGGAGAAACAGCTTGCGCAGCCCGGCTTCATCCTGGCTGATGTCCGGGTACACCTCGCTGTAAGTACCTTCCAGGTAAGTGTTTGCCACCGCCGCTGGTCCGCCGTGCCCCGGGCCGGACACGTAGATCATGTTGAGATCATACGCTTTGATCACCCGGTTCAGGTGTGCGTAGATGAAGTTCTGGCCTGGCGTGGTGCCCCAGTGTCCTAACAACATATGCTTTACATCCGCGAGGGTCAGCGGGCGCTTGAGCAGAGGGTTGTCAAAGAGATAGATCTGGCCGACAGACAGATAGTTGGCCGCGCGCCAATACGCGTCGATCTTACGGAGTAACCCACCTGAGAGTGGGCCGCCGTCCAACGTCTCGGGCTTTTTTTCGTCGATCTTGAGGTCGGGTTCCATAAGTGCGTTCGCCAGGGTTGTTCGTCGGACGCTCCTGCTTTTAGATCAACTTTTCTGCTCGAGCTCGGCCACTTTGGCCAGACGGCGGCAATGCCGTTCCGCGCCACTAAACCGCGCGGTCATAAATGTCCGGACGAGCTCCCAGGCAAGAGCCTGGCCCACGACACGGCCTCCGAGGCAGATCATGTTCAGGTTATCGTCCTCCACGCCTTGATGCGCCGAAAACGTTTCGTGGATCAAGCAGGCTCGCACGCCCGCCACTTTATTGGCGGCCACGGATGCTCCGACGCCGCTGCCGCAAATAGCTACCCCGCGCTGCACTTCGCCGGCGGCGACCGCCCGGGCTAGCGGCACGACAAAGTCTGGATAATCATCATCCGGTTGAGCGTGGACATCGCCAAAATCGATGACTTCATGGCCATGCTCGCGCAGTGCCGTGCCAAGAAATTCCTTTAGCTCGTAACCGCCGTGGTCCGCGGCAATTCCCACACGTTCGCGCTCGCTTTGTCCTGGCAGCTGGGTGCTCATAAAGGTTAGTGCAACAGAGTGACTCTAAAGGTAAGGAGAGTGCAGGCCGAACACCTCGAACAACGCGTGCGGCACCGGCACGATGATCAGCAACAAGATCACGAAAGTGAGATAAGCCAGCGCCTTGCGCGGGAGGTCCACGGGCGTCACGTCGTTTGCGGCCGGCGCATCATGCGTGCCGGCAATGAAGTAAACAACAAACGCCCACATCATCAGCCCCGGCCAAACAAACAAAGCCAGCAAAAACAAACAAGCCAACGCCACGAGACTGATCCCGCGCGCGTGGCGGGTGCCAAAGACCGCATGTGCCATGTGGCCGCCATCGAGCTGGCCGATGGGTAACAGGTTCAAGGCGGTGACGATCAAGCCCAACCACCCGGCGAAAGCCAGCGGGTTCAAGACCAGGTGCTGGCCCGCGCCCATGGATGCGCCTAGCGAAATTTTGGCAAAGCTCGCCAGCAGCATGGACGAACCGACGCTCACCCCGGATTGAACGAGCCCCGCCGGCACGCTGCCAGAGATCACTTGCGAGGACCGCAGCCCGATAAGCAACGCGGGAATCGCGAAGACCAGCCCAGCCAAGGGTCCCGCGACGGCCACGTCGAACAGCGCGCGGCGACTCGGGGTCAGCGATTTAATCTTGATGAATGCGCCGAAGGTTCCCAGCGCAAACGGCACGGGAATGAAGAAGGGAGGCGTGACTTGGATCCCGTAACGTCGAGCGGTGATGTAATGGCCCATCTCGTGCGCTCCCAGAATCAACATCAAGCCCAGGCTGTAAGGCAGCCCCACGGCAAAGCGTGCCGGCTCTTGGATGAGGTCAACTCCCGCATGCAACGCACCAGCCCAGGTCGTCGTGACTATCGTGGCCAGAAACAGCAAACCGTGGAGCCACCATTTGGGCTTCTCCACGGGCGCCGCTTTCGCGCCTGGCAAGAACAGGACGCGGACCTCGTTGCCCTCGCCCTCCAGCAGCAGCGGCGTCACGGGTTCACCGCTAAACACCTCGCGGAGCTTACGGAACATATCTTCCGCCTTTCCCCGCAACCTGCCCTCAAACTGCAACACGCCGCCCAGCCCCTTGTGCCCGGTGATGGCGAGAACCGGCGCCAGCTTGGCCTGGAACGCCGCCAGTTGATCATCAGCAATCGGGGGCGGCTTCGTTTCTGGCGCCGTCGCCGCCAGCCTCGCTGCCGTCACCCGCGCGCCGACGGCATAGGCAAAGTAGAACCCGGCCAGGAGAACCAGCCAGACGATAAACGAGTTAGTCATGAGAAATCGCGCTGTAGCGCCTGGTTGCCAACTGGGAAACGCAAGATCCAGGCAGCCTGGCCTTGTTTCTAGAAGTCACCTAAAAAGTGACCTCGTGCCCGGTTGCCCAGGCGCGGCTTTACCGGTCGGAGAATAGAGAGTGCCCGGAAGCTTCCGGCGGCGTGGCGCGCGGCGGGATTTCCGCCGGCGTATAGTGATACTCGCGCGAGACCTGGATGACGTCCTTCGAAGCGTGCACGGCAATATTAGCCTCCTCATAACTGATGCGGTCGACTTCCGCCGTTGCCAGGATGATTTCCTTGCCGCCAAACCATGCTCCTGTCTCTCCCAGCAGGTAGTGGATCGTCCATGTCTTTTCATCGATCAGAAAATCCGTCAGGTGGCCGAGCACGTCCTCCCCGTTTTGGATGCGGTAGCCGCGCAACGCCTGCGCGCTGCGAAGATCAGGATCATTAGGACCCTGGCTCGGCGGAGGCGCGAGCGGGATCGGCATCGGTGCGGTCATCGGATAGACACCCAGCCCCCAGACGGCGCCTTCGTTCCAGTAATTTGAGTAACCGTAGTGACGGCAATACTCCTCTTCTTGTTGCCGCGAGACTGGCTTGTGCTTGTCGATGGACGGACTCTGCTCGATCTGTGCACGAGTCAAGTTGACGAGCAGTTGGTCGCCCTCGTGGAAAAACTGCGTGAACGCCGCCGGCGACAGCAGCACCAATCTTTCCGACAACCAGGAACCCGTGTCAGCGACCACGTAGCGGACGATCCAATCTTGATCGGTAAAGAGAAAGTCCTTTACGTGGCCGATACGGCCATCCGCCGCAGCCAGTTTGGCGCCATAAAACGGCTTCAGGTTGCGCAGCACGGACGGGCGGGACGGCTGGTGCGGTGCTGGCGGGAGCGAGGCTGCTCGAGTTATTCATAGCTTTGACTTCTGGTGCAGCGGGAGCTAGGCGGCGCTCGCCGAGCGGGATGTTAGATGCGAAGAGTAGCATCGACACGCCTCGCCCCGGCAGCCAATACCTCGTAGGGCGGCCCCGCCATAGCTGGAAGGTATCGGGCCACGAGCAGCCGAGGCTCGTCGCGCTCAGCGGACTTTCATTTCGACGGTGTGCTCCTGGTGATCGTCCCGCAGGGGAACGGTTTGTCCGGTCAGATTTTGACCGTCGAGGGAAAGGGAAGGACCATCGGTCGCATCCTCCGGCAGGCGGCTAAAGGTGATATGGTAAACCGTCTGCCGGAAGCGATAATGGATTTTGCAAGAAGGCCACGCTTTCGGCAAACGCGGATGCAACCGCAGTTGATCGCCCTCGAGATTGACCCCCAAAAGAGTTTCCACGAGCAACCGGTACATCCAACCTGCTGAACCCGTGTACCAGGTCCAGCCGCCGCGTCCCGTGTGCGGAGTTACCCCGTAGACATCCGCGGCAACGACATAAGGTTCTACCTTGTAGACCGCGATCTGCTCCGGAGTGGCGCTGTGGTGGACGGGATTTAGGAGCGAGAAAAGTTCCCACGCACGCTCGGTGTCCCCCAGCAGAGCAAAGGCCGTCACGGTCCAGATCGCGCCGTGCGTGTATTGGCCGCCGTTTTCTCGTACTCCCGGGATGTACCCTTTGATGTATCCGGGATTAAGGGCGGACTTGTCGAAGGGCGGGTCGAACAACGCAATCAAGCCGGCGTCGCGCCGGACCAGGCGCTGATCCACGGACTGCATTGCCTGGCGTGAGCGGGCGGGATCGCCGGCGCCGCTGATGACAGACCAACTCTGCGGCAGCGAATCGATCTGGCATTCCGGGTTCGTCTGCGAGCCGAGCGGTTCGCCGTCGTCAAAGTAGGCGCGCCGGTACCAGGCGCCATCCCACGTGTGAGCTTCGATATTTTCCTTGAGCGTGCGCGCCTCGGCCCGGCAAAGCTCCGCAAAGGCGGCGTCTTGGCGGGACTGCGCCAACCGGCTGAATTGGGTCAGCACATCGTAGAGGAAAAACGCCAGCCACACGCTCTCGCCGCGCCCTGCCTGGCCGACGAGGTTCATGCCGTCGTTCCAATCTCCGCCGCCCATCAACGGCAGGCCGTGTGCGCCAAAGGTCAGACCGTGCTTGATGGCACGCACGCAATGTTGGTAGAGCGTGGCCGACTCTTCCGAGCGATTCGGCAGGTCATAATAGGACTCCTCCTCCGGCTTGACCAGGCGAGCTTCCAGGAACGAAATGTTTTCGTCGAGCACCCCAGTGTCCCCCAGGCAAGCGACATAGCGGCAGGTAACATACGGCAGCCACAGATAGTCATCGGAAATATGGGTGCGCACACCGCGACCCAAAGGCGGGTGCCACCAATGTTGCACGTCCCCTTCGCGAAATTGCCGGGAGGCAGCCCGCAGCAGATGCTCGCGCGTCAGCGCCGGTTCGGCATGGACCAGAGCCATGACATCTTGTAACTGGTCCCGGAAGCCGTACGCGCCGCCGGATTGGTAGAACCCGGTCCGGCCCCAGAACCGGCAACTCAAGACCTGGTACAACAGCCAGCCGTTGGCCAGCACGTTCACCGCCGGGTCAGGCGTATCCACGTTGACCGCACCAAGTGCGCGGTTCCAATACTGCCACACGCCTTCAAGCGCCACGCGGCTCGCGTCCACCCCGCGGAAGCGCCGCACGAGGTCGTGCACATCTTCCAGGTTGCGCCCGACCCCGAGGCGAAATCTCGTTTCCCGTTCCTCTTCGACGGCCAGGTCGAACACCACCTGCACCGCGCCGCAAGGATCCAACCCCGCCCCGACCTTGCCCGAAAGCCGCGTCCGTTTCAGCGCCGCCGGCTCCGCCAGGGTCCCGTTGCGACCGAGAAATTCCCGGCGGTCGCCGGTGACGCTCCGCGATGGGTCGCCGGTGTCGATGAAAGCAATACGGTCCGGGAACTCGGTGTTGTAGTAGTTGCGAGCCAGCAAGGCGCCGCTCTTGAGATCCACTTCAGTCTGCACGTGGAGCAGACTTTTCTGCCGCAAATCGCCCAAGACCCACTCCCAATAGCCGGTAGCCGAGAGGCGTCGTGGCCGCCCGGAAACGTTACGCAGTTTGAGCACGTTAAATTTCACCGGCGCATCCATGGCCACGTAGATCCATAACTCCGAGGCAATGCCGTTTTCGCAATGCTCAAACACCGTGTAGCCGAAGCCGTGGCGGATGACGTAGGGCGTGGCGCCGCGAGCCGGCAAGGGCGTCGGCGACCACACTTGCCCCGTCACCTCGTCGCGAATGTAAAAGGCTTCCCCGGTTGTGTCCTGGACGGGATCGTTGCTCCAGGGCGTCAGCCGAAACTCGTGCGAGTTCTCGACCCAAGTATAAGCCGAGCCGCTTTCGGAAACGACCGTGCCGAAGGTTGGGTTTGCCAGCACGTTTACCCAGGGCGCGGGGGTCGTCTGCCCGGGTTGCAACGTGATGACATACTCGTGGCCGTCGCGGGTAAAGCCGCCGAGGCCGTTCTGAAAGATCGTCTCGCGCGCTTCCAATGGTCTCGGCGTCTCGCGACCTAGAGACCGGGCGGGCGTGAACGTGGGCACGAGCGGCTCCAGAATACTGCGCACCGCCATTTGCTCGGCCAGAGTGCCCCGCTCATCGTCGACGGCGATCCGCGCCACGGATTGCAGCAGGACCCGGTCTTCGTGGGGAATCTGTTCGAGCCGGCAGACGAAGATGCCCCCGGGTTTATCCAGCAGTTGTGCTTCTGTGCCGGCGGCAATCAAACTCGTGATCTGGTCGTACAAAGGCTGGCGGTAAACCGAAACGTCTTCATTGAGAATGACCAGCTCGACCGTTAGCCCCTTCAGTCGCCAATAAGCGTGCGCTTGCACGAGTTGGCGGACGATTTCGATCTTGGCGACGTCCTGGATACGCAGCAGGACCACCGGCGCATCGCCGGAAACGCCGTAACTCCAAAGACCGCTTTGGCCACGCCGATTGCTGCGCAAAATCGACGAGTCCGCGCGCCGGGCGGGATTGGCGTAGATGAGCGCGCCCGCGATCCGGTCGTAGAGTTGCGCGTCCATCTCGGTGGCGTTGAGTTGGCGCAGCGTGACCTGGCTATGGGTCCAGGCCAGGTCGAAGGCGCGTTCCGTCATGCGCACGCTTTGATATTTTTCCACCTGCGCCATGGCCGCTTCCCGCGTCTCGGCGGCGCCCAAGACCAAATTGATAATGGCGGTCCCGTGCGGCGGTAAAGAGACCGTCCGCCGCAGCGACACAATCGGGTCGAGCACCGAGCCCGTGGTGCCCGATAGCGGAGCAATGCCTTGCATCACGGCTGGCGCGGCCAAGGTTCGGGCGCGTCCGATGAATTTCGCCCGGTCAGTTTCGCACGAGATGTCTCCGAGTCCCTCACCTTGCTGACCCACCAACAGGTGAAGCAACCAGGGCGGCTTTTCCTCTTGCGTCCGCGCCCGGCGCGTACAGAGAATGGCGCTGCATTTGCGGTCGAACTCCGTCTGCACAAACAGGTCGCTGAAGGCAGGATGCGCCGCGTCCGCGGCCGGCGGCGCCAGCACGACTTCCGCGTAGCTGGTCAGTTCGATCTCGCGCGCCACACTGGCCCGGTTGGTCAACGTAATGCGCCGCAACTCGACGTCGTCTTCCGGGGACACGCTGATCTCGGTGTGCACCTCGATGTCGGCCTGACACTGGCGAAATTCCGCGCGCGCCTGCGAGAAGATCGCTTCGTACCCCTCTGACGCCTTTAGGGTGGGCTGATAAGACGTCGACCAAAACTCTCCCGTGGCCAGGTCGCGCAGGTAAACAAACGTGCCCCAGTTGTCCAGGGTTGCATCTTCGCGCCAACGCGTGAGCGCCAGATCTCCCCACCGGCTATAGCCGCCGCCGGCGCTGGTGATCACGACATGGTAATGGCCGTTCGACAGAAGATGAACATCGGGTGCAGGCGGAGTTGGGTTGGTAAACACGCGCATCCTGCTTTCGTTTTCACTGGCCAGCGTGCGCGATGACTCCGGCGCCGCATCCTGGGTGAAGACGCTGGCCATGGCCTTGGGCACCCGCTCCTGCAAGAGCAAGTCGGCCGCTTTCAGCAAGGGACAGCCAAGGAAGCGCCGCTGCATGGGATAATCATGCAAGACGTTCGCCACCGCCAGCAGGCTCATTCCTTGGTGATGCGCCATGTAGGAGCGGATGACCGCGCTCTTTTCGCCGGGTGGCAAGCGCGAGGGCGTGTAATCGATGGCTTCGTAGAAACCGAAGGCGCCTTCGCGCTTTTCGGCGGCCAAACGTTCCAGATTCGCGCAGGCCGCGGCGGGGGCAACCATTAACGCCATGGCCGAAGCGTAAGGAGCGATCACCACATCCTCCGCCAACCCTCGTTTGAGTCCCAGGCCCGGCACACCGAAGGCCCGGTATTGATAGTTCAGGTGCACGTCGGTCCGGTTGTAGCCTGATTCCGAGATTCCCCAAGGCACGCCCAGTGACTTACCGTATTCGATCTGCCGTCGCACCGCCGCTTTACACGTGTGATCGAGCAGGGTGCCTTGGTAGTTCGGCATGACCAAGACCGGCATCAGGTACTCGAACATCGAACCACTCCAGGACACCAGGATCGGCTCCGCGCGCGCAGAAACCAGGAGCCGCCCGAGCGAAAACCAATGCTCCTGCGGAACCTGGCCGAGGGCGATGGCGACATAGCTGCATAAACGCGCCTCGGACGCCAGCAAATCATAGAACCCGCTGTCCCGGCGGAGATCAGCGACGTTGAACCCGGTGACAAACAGTTCTCTTTGCTGGTCGAATAAAAACGAAAAGTCCATGGCAGCCAGGGTGTCGCTTTCCTGGGCCAAGGCTTCCAGAGTCAACAGGCGTGCGTGCGCTTGCGCGCCAGCTTCCTGCATGCAGTGCGCCAGTTCGGTGAGATAGACCTGCCGCTGCTTTCGCACTTCAACCGGTTCGTCCGGGAGATCGTGCCAGGCTTGTTCGATCAAGGGAGAGAGCGAGGTCACGAGCTTTTCCAGCCCGCGGAGGGTCAGCGGCTCATCCAATTTCGCTAGCTCAACCTCGAGCGGCTGCGGCCCCTTTCCGGCTGGCTTCGCCAGCGTTAACCAAGGCGCCAGCAGTTTAGCCTCGGCCAGGTGTTCGTCGCACATGCGCTGCAAAGCCTGCGCCCAGCCTTTGACCTCCACGCCATCGTTTGCCGCGGCGGTTGTCAGCTCCACGGCGACTGCCGTCACCTGGCTCAGAAGGGCGAACGACTCTCGCCGGCTTGCGATCGGCTGCTGGAGGCTGGCGCTAAGACTCGCGAGCTTAGCGTCGTGCGGCTTGAGTTCTAACAGGATGGCTACCGTGTCACGCAGGGCCGCCAAGATGGGTGGGGCGAAGAGTTCTGCTTCGGCCTGTTCTCTCAAGCCGGAGGAGAGTGTGAGTAAGTGCCCGGCCAGGTTCCCGCTGTCCACGCTCGAGACGTAAAGCGGCAGGAGCGGCTCGAGTGTGCGCGTGTCATACCAATTGTAAAAGTGGCCGCGATACCGCTGGAGCCGCTGCATGGTGGCGAGAGTGTCTTGCGTGCGACGGATCAGGCCGCCCACGGAGAGATAGCCGCAGTCGAGCGCGGCGAGATTGGCGAGCAAAGCCAGACCCATGATTGTCGGCGACGTCCGGGACGCAATGGTCGCAGCGGGGACTTCCTGGAAGTTGTCCGGAGGCAACCAGTGCTCCTGGGCCGTGACAAAGGTTTCGAAGAAGTACCAGGTCTTGCGCGCGGTGCGTTTGAGCAGAGCTAACTGGTCCGGCGTCCAATCCGGCGTGAGAGATTCGATGGGCTGACTGATCCACCAGGCGATCCAGGGAGCAGCCAACCACAGCCCGAGAAAGGGCAAGGCTTGCAGGGCATTAGCCGGCTGCCAGGCGAGCAACACGGCCGCGCTCACCACGGCCACGATCGGCGCGCTCCACATCGTCGCGTAAAAGCCCGCCAAGTCTGCTCGCGGCGTCCGTTCGGACTCACTCGAGGTTTGCCATTCGAGCAGCCGTTTATGCGTAAAGAGCATGCGCACGAGGGTCCGGCCGATCGCGTCGGCGCTGATGAAAGCGTCGTAGGGCAAAAACGTGAGGGCCAAGCAGACCTGACCCAACTGCCGTCCGCACGCACTGGCCGCTCCGCGCAGGTGCATGGTCCACGGCAGATCGGCCGGTTTCCTCCAGAGCCCCACGAGGGCCGATAACAGCCCGGGTAGCGCGATGAGACCAAAGACCAGGAGCGATCCCAAGTACCCGAGTGTGGGTGCCAAGAGCCAGGCACCCAAGGTAAACAAAACCAAGGCCATCGGGACCAGGCTGCGCCGCACGTTATCGAAGATCTTCCAGCGCGAGAGACCCGAAAGCGGATTGGCACCGCGACTGGCGTCGGAGCCGGGAACCCGCGTAAACTGCCAATCGCCGCGCATCCAGCGGTGCCGCCGGGCCACATCCACGTTGTAGCGCGAGGGATGCTCTTCATAAAACTCTACGTCGCTGACCAGGGCCGAACGCGCGTAACATGCTTCCAATAAGTCGTGGCTAAGCACCGTGTTCTCCGGGAAACGGCCGGCCATGGCGCGCTCGAAAGCGTCGACATCATAGATGCCCTTGCCGATGAATGAGCCTTCCTGGAAAAGGTCCTGGTAAACGTCGGACACTGCCCGCGTGTAGGGATCGATCCCGGCGTCGCCCGCCAGCAGCCGGACAAACCACGATCGCCGGGCACTCGGCAAGCTGACGCCCAGCCGCGGTTGCAGAATGCTATAGCCTGCCGTCACGAGGCCGCGCGCCGCATCGAACTTGGGGCGATTCAACCGGTGCGCCATCGTCCCCACCAGGCGCCGGGCGGCGTCCCGCGGAAGTTCCGTATCGGTGTCGAGCGTGATGACATATTTGATCCCTTGCAGCAGGGCCAGATCACCGAGGATGGTCGAGAAGCAATCCCGGGAACCGCCGCGCAAAAGAGCGTTGAACTCCGCGAGCTTGCCGCGCTTGCGTTCGTAGCCCATCCAGCGGTCTTCGGCGGCGTTCCAGCGGCGAGGACGATGGAACAAACAGAAGAGACTCTTGCCCCCGGCCGCATATTTGCGGTTGAGCATCTCGACTCCGGCCACCGCGCGCTGCAGCAACCCCGCGTCTTGCGGCAGGCTCTCTGCCGCCGCGTCGCGGAAGTCGGTCAGCAAACCGAACTGGAGGTGCGGACCGCGATTGCCGAGATGATGGATCTCCAAGCTTTCAATCAGCCGATCGACGCCGGCGAGACTCGTTAGCATCGTCGGCACAACTACCATCGTGCTGCCCTCGACGGGTATGCCGGCGGCATAATTCATCCGGGGCAAGGGCTGCGGTTTCACCAACAGCGTGGAAAGCCAGTTCAGCAGCGCCACCGCCAGTTGGCTGGCGCAAAGCACAAACGCCAGCGTGCAGAGAAGCAATCTCCAGCCCGCCACCTGGAACATCTGGGACTCCCGCACAAACCCCAACGTGAATAGCAAGGTCAGCAGGCCGATGCCGCCCACATAGAAGGTTAAGGGAAAGCGGTGGATGCCGCGGGCCAGCAGCGTGCGGGCGGGCCAATGCACCTCCGCGTCGCGTCCCAGGATGGCGTGTCCCTTATCGACGAGGTAAAAGCCGACGTGCGCCATCCGATCCTCGCGTCCTTTTTGGCCGGCGCTTTCGCCCGCCAGTTTGATCGCGCGGCGGGCGATATCCACTTCCGAGACCCGGCTATAGCGGGCGAGTGACTCAACGGAGTGGCGGTAGCGATCGCGCGTGGCAAAGTCCATCGCCCGATAAATGCCGGCTGGATCCAACCTGAGTGTCTCCTCGACCGCGCTCAAAGACTCGACAAATTCCTTCCAGTCCGTGGCGCTCAGAAAACGCAGGCTCGCGATGCTGTGGCTGACGGAAACGCGGTCGGCGGCTTGGTTTTGGCTTTCCTGCTGGACCAGCTCATCGATGGACAACCCTTGCTGGACCAGGCGCTGTTCCAGCCAGGTGCGCGCCAGGTGCGAGACGGGACTCTGCCGTGACAAACGCTGGCACACCTCCGCGACGAACGAACTGGAAAAAGGCAGGTCGGCTCTCGCCATATCCGCCACGACCAGAACCAGATGGGAGGGGTTTTGCTCGGCCATCTCCTGCAGACGGTCGGCCCAGAGGTTCGCCACCTCGCGATCCTCCTTGGCGAGAATCAGCCGGGTAGCCACGCGCTGCAGATTCTCGATCAACGCCAGGCGCAGCATGATGGGGATCGCCCAGAGCTCGCCCAGGCGCAAAGAGCTGACGGTTTGATAAGCCGCGATGAAGGCGTTGAGCGGCCCGGCATCGATCTGCGCGTCCACGTGCGAGATCAATTCCAGGACGATGTCATACACGCGCGGCAACCCGGCAGAAGGACCCTGCAACAGGTGCGGCAGTTCCCGGCTATAACCCCGGGGCAGATGGCGCCTGGCCATCTGGATCTGCTCTTCGATCAGGTAAAAGTTATCGAGCAGCCACTCGCCGGCGGGACTGATGCGCTGATCCGGATTAGCCGCCAGCGCGGCGCGATTATAAGTGCGCAGACTCAGCTCGTTGGCGTCGAGCCGGGCCAGGAGCGGGTTAGCGGCTTTTTGCGTCGCGATCTGGTGTTTGGCCGCCAGTTCACTGGCATGGCGGGCGAGTTGTTCGGGGCTGAATAACTCGGCACGCAGCGGCGGCGCGCTGGCGAGAGGCCGCGATCTGACGATAGGAG
>CAXUFU010000002.1:0-3401 GCA_964250275.1 uncultured Chthoniobacterales bacterium
GGTGGAGCAAGCCGCGACGCGTCCGCCGTTGCGCCGCGCCAGCCAGCTTGCCGCCGCCGCCCATGAGATCGTGGGCAACCGGATGCGCAAAGCAATAACATCCCGGTGCCTCGGAAAACCGCGCATCTTCCGCCAGATTTCCGTTCGTCAGCGGATCAGCGGCGACCCCAACCTGGGCCAGGGCCTGCGCCAGCGCGTGATGCAGCAGCGCGTACGACTGCCCCGGCGCGCCCAACGTCCCGAGAGCGGGGCGGGGGACAACCAGCGCATAGGTAAAATCCGCGCCGTGTTCCACGATCCCGCCGCCGGTCCAGCGCCGGACCAGCTCGCGTCCGCCGCTCGGCCCCAGCTCGGCGAGTCGCGTGAAATACCCGAAGGAAACCGCCGGCCGCACCCAGCGGTAAATGCGCAAAACCGGAACATCACCAGGGCCGGCCAGCAGGCTTTCATCGGCGGCCATGTTAAACGCCGCCGTTCTCGGGAGCAGATCGTCAATCACCTCGAGGCGCTCGAAAAGAGACCCGGCCGACCGGTCAACGGTCTCGGTTTTGTCTTTTGCTGCCGCGGGATTCGTCACAAAGTGCGGCCCTGCTCGCGACCATGGCAACGATGAAATGGCTGGCTCCCGCCAAAATCAATCTTTCTCTGCGGGTGCTCGGCCGGCGCGAGGACGGCTTCCATGAAATCGAGACGCGCATGGTCCCGCTGACGCTGGCGGACCAAATCGGCGTCGAGTTGACTGCTTTGCCCGCTCCTGACCTCGCGGAGAGCGAGCGCATCCGGTTGACCTGTAGCGATCCTACGCTGCCCACCGGCCCGGAGAATCTGGCCTACCGGGCGGCGGCGACGTTTCTCGCGCGTTACGATGTGCATGGCCGCGGCGTCCGGCTGACGCTTGAAAAGCGCGTGCCGCACGGCGCCGGGCTGGGCGGCGGCAGCAGCGACGCGGCCTCGGTGCTGCTGGCGCTCAACGAGTTGTCCGGCGTGCACGCGCCGGCGGCTGAATTGGCGCGGTTGGCGGCCGAGCTCGGTTCGGACGTGCCGTTCTTTGTCTACCGCAGTGCCGCCGTCTGCCGCGGTAGGGGCGAACGGGTCGAGCCGGCGCCCCTGGCCGTTTCACTGCCCTTGCTGTTGCTCAAACCGCCCTTCCCGATTCCGACACCTTGGGCCTACAGCCGCTGGCGCGACGCGCGGGAGGTGCCTGGGGTGCGTTACACACCGCAGGAATTTCCCTGGGGCGTGCTGGTCAACGATCTGGAGCGGCCCGTTTTCGAGAAATACTTGGTGCTGGCCGCGTTGAAGACGTGGTTGCTGGAGCAGCCCGAAGTCGCCGGCGCGCTGCTCTCCGGCTCGGGTTCGACGATGTTGGCCGTCCTACGCGGCGACCCTGGCGGTGGCGACGCCGTGGCGGCGCGCGCCCGCGCGCAATTCGGCGAGTGGTGGTCCTACGTCTGCACGGCACTCGGATAGCGCGCATCACAACGGCCAGGAACCTTCACCGTCGGGTGTTCGCTGCTTCCACGAACGCACCGGCAATGGTCAGGATCGAAGTGAGCAATGAGACGAAAGCCGCCAGGGCGATGAACACTTCATAGCCATGCAGGCGACTGGGCAAGGTCGCGGTTTCTGAAGGACTGAGCGCGAAGAAAAACAAGACGATAGGCGGCCAGATGTTCGTGCAGGTGATGAACACCATTCCAGACAGGCCGACGTCCTTGAGATCGACCGCTCCGCGCTGAAACGCTCCGACGAGCACGAGCGCCAGACCCAGCACAGCACCTGCACAGCATCCCAAGGATGTTGGGTTAAGCATGCCCGCGAGGTCTCATCTTCGTCAAAACCCAAAACCCGGTACCAAGGAGACCGCCAACTACAGCGCCAGCGACACCGTGGCCCGCCCCAAACGCGATGCCGCCGCCAATGCTTGAGATCGGCATGCAAACGCTGCCCACCACCTCGAAAGCCGTCCGTCTACGATCAAACACTGCCTGTTCACCCGTGCCGATATGTGCCTGGTCTTCCAACGTCATTTTGAAGGGGCTCGATTTGGATTCTGGCATAAAACAACGGCCTGACTCTGGGCTGTTTCAACTATTAAACTAGCAACGAACGGCGCTACGCTGCAACAACCATCTCGCACACGCCATCCCGCGCTGGCGTCTTGGCCCGCCCAAGAATCGCCGAGTGGTTAATCCTGCGTCTGCACGGAATGTCTGAGCGGAAACGAGGCTTGCTTTTCGGCCGTTTTGGCGTGATCGAAACGGTGTCGTCGGAGCGATTTGAGAAGACCCGGAGGGGTGGCAGAGCGGTCTAATGCGCCGGTCTTGAAAACCGCTGACTGGTGGCGTATTCTGCCTCAGGAAACGTCTTTTACCTGGGAAGCGGCTTCGCAGTCCATTGCAGAAAGTAGCAGCTTATTGCCAGTATTCCGCTAGTTCTGGCGATAAACGGCAATAGATTTAAGTGGATCCGCTTCCCTTGCTGGCGCGTCGGTTTGTGCGCTTTTTGGGCTGTGTATTCTCCGGGACATTGGGTGCGTCGGGCTGCTGCCAGAATTGCTTCTTACCCTGAGCGCGTTCAACCAAGTTGTTCTCGATCCCCTCCGCGGTTAATAGGCGTCCGACCCCGACTTCCAGGCCGAGCGCTTGCGCGGTTTGCTCGATCCATTCTTCAAAAAGGTACTCAAAGATATGGAACCGGTTTGCCGCGGCCGCGGCGCCAGCCCAGAAGATTATTTTTTCCATCATCTTCTGGGTCTGCTGCTCTAAGTTTGGATCGGCAAAACGGAACCCATATCGCTGATCGAACTTGACGGGCCTGCCTCTGCCCGGTGGGTTTGTGGTCGTGACGCTTAGGTAATTTCGCACCATCTCTTGGTCGAACGCCTCGTCTGGCATTACCCCCTTCAGCTCGGGCCCGTGCAGCAAAGACTCCGGGTCGACGCCTGTAACCACCATGATCCTGGCCGCCAGGTTTTTACTCATCTGAAGGGAACCCGTCTCGACCGCGACTATCGTCGCCAGCGATGTGCCGATCTTTTCCGCGAGCGCCTGTTGCGTCAGTCCGGCAAGAGCCCTCAATCGCTTGAGGCGTGTGTGCGGCTGGCGATGAGGATGCGAAATCGCAGGCATCGATGTTGCCTATACCTCTATAGAAATAGTTTCAACTCCGATCTGTGCGGTTCTTGCGTATTGTAGTTCGATCAAGGTAGAAGTACGCACATGACTGCGTTCGTTGTAGACATCAAAACCTTGAGTTCGGAGTTGAACCTTCCAGATGGAACTATCCGAAAGCTCATGCGGCGCGGCAAGATCCCGTTCCTGCGCCTTGGATATCGCACTCTACGATTTCAGCCTGAAAAGGTGAGGGCGGCGCTGGAAGAACTCGGCCAAAGTAGGGAG
>CAXUFU010000002.1:3411-19007 GCA_964250275.1 uncultured Chthoniobacterales bacterium
CGCGCGTCCACGGTGATCGCGATCCCGCGCGAGGGTAATCGCGTTTATGGGGACGACGTTCCAATGGCGTGGCAGGAGGCTGCGCGGCACACCGGCATCCCTGCACGCACGTTTTGGTCACTGATCGAGCGGAAAGAGATCACGTCGGGAAAAGTCGGAAGGCGCGTGATGATCAAGCCATCGGCGATCCGGGCCTATCTCAAGCTCCATGAGACGCAGGCGCTCTAATTGGGCGGCGCGGGCGGATTCTGGGACGGCATCGCGCAGGTGCACGCGCGCGAGGGGCCCAGCACGGCTTCCGTGGCGACCGCGGTTCAAGATGCAGATTTGCATCTTGCTCGGCAGACCTGGCCCCCAACGCCGCGTGCTCGGCCTGGCTCACGAGATTTTCTCCAATGGAGCCCATGGAAGCCATGGTCTCTTAGACGAACTGCACCCGAGCCGGCAGGTTGACGGCATGAATTTTCCGCGCAGGAAGCGCTGGAAGCGCTGGGTGGTTGGAAGGTCGGCGCGGCGCCATGCCAGGCTCTACGCCGTGAACGAGAGCGATTTTCAGGAATTGATGGAATGGAGGCACCTGACGGTTCGACTTCCGCAGCGTCCCCAGGTGAGGTTCAAGAGCAATGGCGCCGAGCAAAAATCTTCACCAAACCGAATTTTGTTCTCGACAACTCCGCCACTTACGGAAAAGCGCGGCATTAATGAGCCACGAGGACCTACCTACGCTAACAGCCGCCGAACTTACAACGGCGCTTCACCTGTCGAGTCGATTCGCCGTCTACGACTTGGTGCGAGAACGGAAGATTCCGGTGGTCCGGCTCGGTCCACGCCGCCTCCGATTTTCCTTGGCTGCTGTAAAAGCAGCTCTCGCCAGACTGGAGGTCCGAGAGGCCGGCCGCAGCTAAAAGCAAAACCCGCACGTCAGAGACCCTTTGTAGGGGCGCCGGACGGCGGGCATGCAGGATCGAAGCTTGGCGGCTTTCGATCGGCATCCTCGCAAGAAAGGCGCTCGCAAGCAAGGGGGAAAACTATCCCTCCCAAGCTTATGAGCAGTCAATCCTCACGAAATGCGGCGCGGCACTTCTCGAGCAAGCGCCACCTGGATCATCCGCTTGATTCACCGGCACCAAGGTCGCGACGAAGTGGGCTTGTCCGCGTTGGTGAGCTTATCCCGGCCGTGCTGGAAGAAGCCATGGCTGCCCGGCGTCGTCAGTTGCTGTCCGGCAAAGAAACTGCATGAGCAGCCGCATTGCACAATCACTGGCGCCCGATGCGGCGTTCTTGGATCTTTCCGACGAGGAGCAGGTCTTGAGCGCACTGATCACCCGCCCCGATGAAACACGAGCGCTTCTGGGCGGGTCATTAGACCCGAAGTTGTTCGTGCATCCCGCCCACCAGACCATGCTGGCGGGGTGTATTGAGGTACTTGGTACTGGCACGCCGCTGACAGCCGTCACGCTCTCTCAACAACTTTGTGCAACTGGCAGGCTTGATTTGGTCGGCGGCGCGTACGGCGTCACACATCTATCCGGCAAGTTTATTAGCGTAGCTGTCGCGGCGCATCACCTCTCGAAGCTGCGCGATAAGGCCGCCTTGCGCCTTGGGCTGGAAACCAGCGCTTGGTTATCGGACGTCTCGAGTGTTGGCCGCACCGATCCGTCCGACATCGTCAAAGGGCTAATCGAGCGAGTGGATCAAATCCGCGCCGTGCATGATGCCGGCGAAGCCTTGGCGGTGCCGCTCGGATCGCTTTTGCGACCCACGCCTCAGGATGGGACGGAATTGCTTCGAAATCGTTTTTTGTGCCGCGGTGGCGGCATGCTTTTGGTGGGTCCGACAGGGGTGGGGAAGAGTTCGCTCGCCATGCAAATGGCGATTCTGTGGGCCTTGGGGCGTCCATGTTTCGGCATTACTCCTGCGCGATCGCTCCGAAGTGTGATCATCCAGGCCGAGAACGATTCGGGCGACATGGCCGAGATGCGCGACGGCATCTACCAAGGCTTGAAGCTCAACGTTGCTGATCGCGAAACAGCAGACGAATCGGTTCGGTGCTTCCATGAAAATGCGCGCACTGGCGAAGGTTTTTTCCGCCACACAGTCGAGCCTATACTGCGCTCCGAGTCACCCGACATGCTACTTGCGGACCCGGCCCTGGCGTACATCGACGGCGACGCCAGTTCCCAGCAGGATGTCGGACGCTTTTTACGCAACGGTCTTAATCCCCTCCTGGCAAAATACCAGTGCGGTACGGTCCTGGCGCATCACACAAACAAGCCCCCGTCGAGCAAAGACAAGCCCGATTGGTCAGGTTCCGATCTAGCTTACCTCGGCGCCGGCAGCGCTGAGTGGGCCAATTGGGCTCGCGCCGTGGTTGCTCTGCGCGGTTCCGGTACCACCGGAATTTTGAAGCTTACCCTCGGTAAACGCGGTGGGCGGGCAGGTTGGCGCAATGATGCCGGGGAGCCGGTTTATTCGACCCTTATCGGCCACGCGACCGAGCCAGGCTGCATCTATTGGCGCAACGCCGAGCAAAGCGAGGTCGAGGAAAAACCAAAGACCGGCGCCCCGAAACGGTTCACGCCGGAACTGTTGCTGGAGATCCTCGGCAACCAGGAATTGAGCACCAAGGAGTGGCGGGCGGCGGCTGCGGACCAGCACGGGATGAGCCGCACGATCTTCTTTGAACTCAAGAACTCCCTCCAGGAGAAGAAGAAGGTTTTCGAGTCGCCGCTCGACAAAAAATGGAGGCGCAACGCATGAACAGTCCGGGAAGTCCGGGAAGTCCGGGAAGTGGTTCGCGGACCATCCAGTCCGGAAAGTCCATCTCCCCCTTTAGGGGGAGTGTACTGACTTTCCGGACGGTCCCGGATGGAATGGGGGAGTCCGGGAATTATTTACCGGGGTGGAGAGCCCCCGTCTCGCCCGCTCGCCTACCGTTCGTTGCCCCGCCGAGTAGCCAAGGTTGGTAACAGCAAGCAATCCTGAACGCATGACGCCTGCCCTCGACACCGGCACCCTCGGGACGCTGCCTGCGCTCAAGACGCTGGGCCGGCTGGCCGATCTGCGCCCGGTGATCGTGGTTGACTCCCGCGAGCAGGAGCCGCTCGTCTTCACCCGCCTCGCCAGCGTCACAGGCGGCCTGCAATCGGGGGACTACAGTTTCCAGGGCGGAGAGCACCTCTTCGCCGTTGAGCGCAAATCCATCGATGACCTGGTGAGTTGCTGCACCGGCGAGAACCGCTGGCGCTTCGAGCGTGAGATGCACCGCCTCCGGGGCTTCCGATTCAAGCGCCTGCTGATCATTGGCCACCGCTGGATGATCGAAGGTCAGCGCTACAATTCCCGACTCAAACCCGCAGCCGTGCTGCATAGCCTTGCCGCTTGGGAGTGCCGGTACGATTTGCCCGTGATCTTTTGCGAACAGCCGACCCACGCCGCGGAACTGGTCGAAAGCTGGGCATGGTGGTTCGCGCGGGAGATGGTCGAAACCGCCAACAACCTGCTTCGCGACAGCAAACCCACCGGCGCCGATGAGCGTCCCACCACCAAGCCGATAACCGCCACCCAATGAGCTACAAAATCGAAGTCCAATCTGACCGCCCAAATCGCCCCGTCATCGTCTGCGATCAGTGTGGTGAGACCATATACGACGCCAGTGAAGGGAGTGCCCTCTGGTTGGAGTTTGGCGCGGCCGACAGCGCGAGGCACGACGTCAAGCATGCTCACGACCGCTGCATTGAGGCGTTCGAGACCACCTATCCGGCCGGCAAGGGCTGTGCTTGGATACAGGACCCCATTGATCATCACATGTTTCGACTCGCTGTTAACTGCGGTCACGACGCCGACACGGGCAGGCGACAGATGCTTTTCGCGATGGCTTGATCGTTAAGTCTTGACGGCGCGCGGTGTTTCCGAAACGCGAAGCAGCCATGGCCGATCCCTATGACCGCCGGCGCCTGCCGGGAAACCAGAACCTCATGCCTCGCAGGATCAACGCGACATTGGCCGATGCGGCTGACGCCGAGCGATTCGGCTACTCGAATTTGGTTCGCGGCTTCGATGGATCGATCATTTCCGGGACGGACCCCAGCGGTCGGCAAGTGCCGTTCGTCGGCGGCCAAGCCCCAGAGCGCCACGCGCTCAATCTCCAGGCGGGAGCAGCCGCGCCAGCGCTTGGCTCAACCGCGACGACGGACGGCAGCAGCTTGCGTGGTGGCAGCCTCGGGCCAAGCACCGCCCGGCAAGCCATGGATCAAGCGCCCACCGCCCGTCAGACGCTCGACCAGGCACCCACTGCGCGAGCGGCATTGGATGCGGCGCCGACAGCCAGACAAGCGCTCGACAACGTCCCGCCTCCTGCCGCTGCCAATCCTCCAGTTGGAACGGCAAGTCCGGCGCCGACCGTGGGACCCTCTGCGCGCAACGGCTCCGGTTCAAGCCGAGCAGCATCTTCTCAGCCCGGCACTTTCGCGCCGATGATGACCTCGCTCTCACCAAACGCCCTCGATGCGCTGGAACAGGCGAGGGGCTTCAAGGGAACCTCATTCGAAGGCATGGCGCCCAGTTCCGCGCCCGTTGCCCCGCCGAGCATCGCGGATTCTTACCGGTCTGGCAGCAATTACGACACGGCGCGGGCGACCAACGATTTCGCGGCTGGCCGAATCAGCCAGGCGCAACTCAAGCAGGTGCAAGACGCCGCCAGTACCGTGGGCAACGCGCAAGGGATCGACTACTCGAAGCAGGCAGTGCCAGCAAGGAACGCCGCTGGCTACATCACGTCGGCGGGTGCAACGAATGCCGCCAATGCCGAGGCGGAGCGGCTGCATCCCTCCAGTCCGTACGGCTTGATTGCCGAGGCGCCGGCGCCCAATGGTGGCGGGAACGTGGTTGCGCCGTCCAACCAACCGCAAACCTCGCCCGCAGACGGCGGGGCCGGCATCTACGTCAACGGCGTGCCGCAGAACAAGAACGGCACCGGGACATTCGTTGCTGGCGCGCCCGCCGCCACGCCGGGCACGTCCACGGTGAATGCCACCCCTGGAACTTCAACGCCGCCCGAGCTGACGGCACCAGCGGGGTTCAAGGTGTCAAACGACGTACAAAAAGCACTCGTGGCCAAGAACCCGTCCCTCGGGCAAGCTGGCACCGATCAGCACGCGCAGTTCTTGAAGACGCTGTTTGCCGATGGCAATCCGGACAATGCGGCCAGCATCGCGGATCGCCTTTTCAGCGGCGCGACTGCGACAGCCTCAGGCAATGCAGGCGGAGTTGCGAAGGACGCGGCCTTTCCCGCTCCGGTTATCCAAACCGCTGGTACGGCCCCGGTCTTCCCCGGAGCACAGCCTTTTGCGCCGATCTCCACCACGACCGGTCCCACCACGTTTCCCACGGACAAGATGGACGCAGCCGGTATCTCGGCGACAGTGGATGAGGCAGATTCGGATGCGCAGGCCGCGTCCCCGGTGGCAACTACCCTAAAGAGTGGCGTCCCTCAGCCAACGGCTACCGGTTTCCCGGGGCTCGACCAGACGGTGGATCGCGCAACGGCAGGCATCGCGAACTTGGGCAGCACGATCGCTGCGACAGACGTCAAGCAACCCATGGCGGCGAGCACACCCGACGCGGTAAACGACTACGCCAGGAACAATCCGACTATTGCGAGCACAGTGACGAACCCGAACGCCTCACCAGCGGCTCCTTCGGTCATGGTCGGCGGCTACAATATCGCAGCCTATCCGGGAATCGGCGCCGCAGCGGCCGGGGGATTACCCGGCACACGCAACTTGTTCGGCGCGTCGGCTCCTGGATCAAGTCCGGCGCCAGCGAACGCCGCCTCGGCCAGCACCAATTCCAGTGGCGGGACGCAGGCCGGTTCGCCGCCGCCCGCCAGTCCGGCGACTGCGGCTGCTGGGACTTCCTCGGCGTCTCAGCCCATTGCGCGTCCCACCGGCGCATCGGCCGCGTCGAGCACGCCTGCGGCTGCCGGTTTGGATGGCTCCGCAGGAACGAGCAGTGGGGCCTCTGCGCCCGCGGCGACCGCTACGGCAAAGCCGCCAACCGACCCATTGACCGCGGAGTTTGGTCCGAAGGCGCTTACCTTGAGCAACACGGCGCCAGGCGCACCCAGCGGCGGGGTAGGCAACGCGTTTGCCGGGATGCCGCCGCTGGTTGATCCAGACGAACTGCGGCGCAAGCAGATGGCTTCGGCCGCTTCCGGCAACTAGGACGACCCCGCGTCATGGACTCCTACTATTGGCCACTTCTTCATGTGGACCTCGCGGAGGCGAGCGGCCCGGTTCAACCGGCAGTCCCGCTGAGCTATGACGAGCAGTGCGAATTGCTCTTGGTCGAGTTTCCAGAGCTGGGGATCGAGGGAAGCCCGGCAAATGCGTTGTTCGTTGACGCGTTCAACAGGTACGGTAGGAACCCCGAAACTATCTTGGCTCTGGCGCACATCCTCTTTGGTGTGCGCGATCCTTTCGAGAGTTTAACGGCTAGCGAGCTGCGTCAGGTTATTCAGTTGGCCGAGCCGCACGAACGGCCAGAGTGGTTCGACTGGTATGACTGGAAACGCGAGGCAGAGGATGAGGCCCGGTTTGACGCGATGGTGGCGGCGGCCGGCCCGCTCAAGAGCTTCTAATGCCGCGGTGCCGGGCACTTTCAGCCACGTCGCTGTGATAAGGCTGTGGTCCACTGTTCGGGGCCTTCCTGCTTGACAGGCGGGGTCGTTTCCGAAACGCGGAATCGGGTGGCACTCTCTGACCAAGACGACGACCAGCCCGATCCGTTAGTTCCAGACCCGACAGGCGCAGACTTACCCGAGCCGGCAGCGGCTCCGGCGTACGCCGCACCTTCGCAACCGCGACAGCCGGTCACCAGCGGCATCATCAAGAACGTACAGCGGGGTACAGCGGGCGATCTGGCAAAGCAGCCACCCTTGCAGGCAGCGCTACCCGCGCCGACGCCAGCCGCGCCGACGCCAGCCGCGCCGGCATCCAATCCGCTGATGACCACGTTCGGACCGGGTGGCACGCATCCCGTTGCTGGTGGCACGAACGCGCCGGTCGCTTCCACGCCAGCTATACCACTTCCGAGCAACGCCTTTGGCGGGCTGCCGTCGATGACAGCGCCGACAGCGATGAAGGCCATGTTGGATAGCGACGACAGCACGGCTCTCGCCACGTCCGCCGCACCGGCAGCGCTCGCCGCCCCGGAAGCCGCGCCGACGATTCCTGCGTTGCCGAAGCCTGCCGCGCCCCCGACACAAAACGGAGCGGCCGTTCCAACGGCTTCCCCGTCAACACAGCCGGCCGCCGCTCCTATGCCTTCGAGCATTCCGGGTGTGGGCGCCAGCGCGGCCGCCCCAGCCAGCGCCGATCACACGGACACGGCAAACCTGCTCGCCACATTGGGCGACACCGAGGATCCCGCTGCCGACGCGCGCGCGCAGTGCGCCAGGGATCAGGCCGCGAACCTCAAGTACTTCAAGGCTCAGGGCGGCCAGACCCAGATCACGCCAACCGGCCAGGAGCAGCCGGCGCTCGATGCGGATGGAAACCAGCTATACAAGGGCGCGGTCATCAGTCCGTTCACGCGCCTCGATGATGGCCAGGCTTACCGGGTCAGCCGGGATCAGTACGGCAACCAGCACTACTTCAACCTCGCGGACGGCGACGCCGGCTCGGATTACCACGTCGACCCGCAGACGGGGGACAAATACGTCACGGTTTCCGGTGCGAGCGGTGGTTCAAAGCGCGAGGTCATCGGCAACGATCCATTCGTGCCGGCCATCAATGCGACGAAAACGGCGTTGCAGGATCATAGCACCAACTACGAGGACGCCTCGGCCGCGGTAGACCAGGCGCAGAATGGCACGGCTAGCGCGCCAGGCTTTGGCGGTATCCCGCTGGAGACCCTGCGCAAGCAGCAGTCGGCGGTCGATAGCTACGTTGGCAGAGCGCAGAAGGCCACGGCCGATTTTAGCTCTTACCTCAATAGCGGTGGATCGCTGACGCCAGCTCAACTCGACACGCTGAGGATTGCTCAAGGAACCATCGACCGGTATGGCAGCACGTCCGCTGCGCTCGACAACGAGATCAGCACGCGCGAGGCGGCGATCACTGCCGCACGCCAAGGGCGTGACTCTGTTAGTTCTTCAAAGCGCGACACACTGTTGTTGCAGAACCAACTGATTGCCGCGCGCCAGGATGATGGGTCTCCTCTACAGCAGAACATCAACGCCGTACTTAACGGTTCTAACATCAATCCTGATTGGCAGCGGCGCTATGTTAATGCCGGGTTGTTAACACCTGAGCAGCAGCCCGATGGCAGTACGGCGGTCAAGGTCAGCAGCGCAGGCTTGTCACTCTTGGGTAAGGACGTGCAGCAAAGCGTAGCCACGCAGCCCGGCCAGTACAATCTTTCGCAGGACGCAATCCAGTCGCTGCCAACCCCGGCCCCGGCCCAGCCCGCGGGGCAGGCTTCCATTCCGGGCGTGCCCACTTCTCCGGGCCAGCAGCAGCCGGGCGCGGCGCCGAAGCCGTACCAGGTCGACGGGCAAGGCAACGTCACGTTCGATTCTTCCCAGCCTTCGGCATCGGTTCTGGCAGCGTACAAGGACGGGGCGATCAACGATGACGCGCTCAAGGCGACGTTGCCAAAGGCTCTGGCACTCGAGTCTCAGCCAAGCGGCGGAGCATCGGGCGCTTCCACGACTGCGGGCGTTAATGGCACCGCGGGCACGCTGGGCGCGGCTACACCAGCAAGTCAGCCTACCAGTGCGCCAGGGTCGCCCGCCACGGGCGCCGGTTCCGCGAACGGCAACGGCAAACCGTACAGCATCGG
The DNA here is from genome assembly GCA_964250275.1 of uncultured Chthoniobacterales bacterium. Classification (GTDB taxonomy): domain Bacteria; phylum Verrucomicrobiota; class Verrucomicrobiia; order Chthoniobacterales; family SZAS-18; genus CAXUFU01. Next base: position 12,256 of record CAXUFU010000002.1, read on the forward strand.
CGCCGATGGCAGCGTGCAATTCGATCCCTCTCAACCAACCGCCTCTGTTCTCGCGGCATTCAAAGACGGTGCCATCGACGGCCCGACCGCCGAAGCGTCGCTGTCAAACGCCAAGCGTGTGGAATCCGCCCACAGCGACGTTACTCAGTTTTTGCAGGACCATCCCGCCATCGCGTCTGCTGTTGAGGGTCTTTCCACGGGGGGTGCGATGTGGGCGGGAGGTAAGGCCGCCATGTTTGGCGCGACAGCATCCGGTCTAAACCCAGCCATTGCTGCGGCAAGCTCAGAGCTGGGGCCATTTGCGGTTGTGCCTCCAGCAATTGCAGCCGCGGCAGAATTTGTGGGCGGAGCGGGTTTGGCCGGCTGGGCCAAAAACAAAGCCGAGGGTCGACTTGCCGAATATTCGGACGCCGTAAAAGCTCTTCAATCCGGCGCGAGGGCTTACCCTGCGACGGCACAGGTCGCTGGCGCGCTTCCGATGCTCGGGGAAGGATTGTTCGGCGGGTCCGTGGGTAATCTCGCGAAGGTCGGAAGCCTCGCTGCGCAGGACTTGGGTGACGGCGCATCGGTCGGTCAGAAGATCGGCGCTGCGGCGACAGCTATTGCGAAAACGGCGGCGCCAGGTGCCGCTGGTGGAGCGGCCGTCGAAGGCGTCCTCCGGCCGGCCGTCAGCTATGGCACTGATGCTGTCCTGGATGCGGCCGGGATCAAGCACGATCCGGCTCAGGCTCCGACTCTTGGCAGCATCGCAGAGGCTGCCGGGCTTGGGGCACTACTCGCGGGGCACGGAATCGAGTTCTCCGATTATAGCGCCAATCAACTCGGCAGCATTCTTAGTCGCGGAACGGCCCACATGGAGGCGAACGTTCCCATGAGCCAAGCGATAGCGCCTGCTGATGTCGTTGCCCGTTATGGTTCTATTCCGGGTGTCAATAACCAAACGATTGCCGACCTGGCAAACCCGCTCACGCATGCTGAGCAGGAAATTTTCTTCAAGGCTACAAATCGAATCACGCAGATGAGGTCTGCTGGGACGTTAGCTCCCGGTCAGGCTTTCGAAGGGACCGCGAGGCAAGCCACCAGGGGCGGCCAGCCGATGAACGCAACTACTTCGGAGATTCGGACCTTGCCTGATCAGTCGGACCCTGCGGAGCCAAATGCTTCGACCAATCAACCCCTGTCTCTCGAAGGACAAACTCCTGAGTCTCAGGCATCCGCATCGCCTCCTTCGCAATCGCCCGCTGCTCAGGGGTCCCGTGTTGACGGTCGTGCTTCTTCTTCGCCAACCATCCCGATATTGCCTTCAGCATTGGGCCAGCCTGTCGCGCCGCCGACTCCCGGTCAAGCCGCATCGGCGCCCGCGGCCACGCCAACCCCTGTACCGCCCCAGCAGCGACAGGATCAACCTTCTGCACCGGTGCAGAAGGTTGCTGACGAACAATCGCAGGCCCCGGACGCGCTCGGCTTCAAGCAGGCGTTTTCCAGCGCGGCCAAGGACATCACGTCAGGGATGTACCAGCAGCTTTCGGACGCCGTGAACAGCGGCGCCACGAGCGAATTGCAAGGCTCCGCGCCATCCGTCCCGTTCCAGGTGCTCTCCCAGCTTCGGGACGCCGGTGTCACGGTCACGCCGGATGTGGCGCGGTCCGTCGGCGGCCAGGCGTCGAACATCCAGGGCGACCCGACACTCGACGGGCCAGCGAAGCAAGCGGCGCTCAAGCAGTTGGTTCGCGCGAACCTGCCCGCTGAGTTGCAGCCGGTGGTCAGCGCTAACGCGGCGGCGAGCGACCAGACCGAACCTTCCGCAAATATGGGGAAGGTTGATCCGTTCCGCCAGCAGATTGCCGACACCCAGGCGATGCTCGACCAGGGCAAGGTTGCTCCCGAAGCGGTTCCCGCGACACGGGCTCTTGTTGACCACCTGCGCAGCACGCTGGACACGCCACAGGGGCAGGCGCCGGATGTGATCGCAAAGGAGGCTCCCGCCGCGCCGCCAGCGCCGGTCCGACCGGAAATGACGCTGCCGCAAGGTCTGCGGGGTGCGAAGCCAGCGGCTCAGTATGAGTACCACCAGTTGGCGTTCGACAATGATCTCGACAAGGCGGCGTACGCGGTGGCCCGGCCGATGCCGCCACCGTGGAAGGAGGATTACATGCAGGCCGCGCAAGCGCAGACGGGCCTCGCGCCTCAGCAAATCCTCGAACACGGCCAGAAGGTGCTCGCCAACGTCAAGGCTATGGCGCAGACGACGGACCCGAAAGCCGGTCCGCTGAAGGTGCCCAAGCAGCCGCTGGCAGGGATCGACGAGGCGCCTGCACCCAGCGCCCCGCCCGCGACGGTTACGGCATCCGGCCGCCCGGTGGCACCGCGCCAGATAGAGAGCCGCACCGTTCTGACCCCAAACGGTCCGCTGGTGCTCGACCCCGACACCGACAAGATCGCCGCGACTCGCCAGTGGATTGCTGGTGAACGCGACGCCGGCCGCCCGCCGGCCGTGACTGACGTTGTGCGCAAGCAGCGGTTGCCCCTTGGCACGGCCAAACGGCTCCTGGCCGATCAGGATCAGGCCGAGTTCGCGGCCGCAGAAAGGGCAAAGGGCTCCGGCGTGCCTGACGATCCGGCGCGCATCGCCCAAAACATGCGTGCCGTAGAAGCGCAAGGCGGTGACGGAATGGCATGGGCGCGCTCAGCCATTGACGAAGTGAGCCACGGGGACCGGGAACGGTTTGCCTCCGATCCGGGCCGCGAAGGCGAAACCCGCGATGCCATTTTCAACGCACTGCCCGAGGCGCACCGCCGGGCTGTCGCCCATGTGTTCGGTCGAATCGAGACGCCGCTCCCGCCCGGAGTCGATCCCGCGACCCTCGAACGCCGGGTGATCGCAGCAAAGTACATGCGGGCGCTCGCGCAACGCCGGGCAGGCCAGCCGCTGGCCGAATCACAGTTCAAGGACACGGGGAGCCTCGAGAACCTGCTCGACGGTCCGCAGCCGGAGGTCGTCGAAAAGCATCTCGCGAAGATGGATCGGCTGGCGCCGCCAGCGGCCACGCACGGCAGCATTCCGTTCCTTCCTGTGGATACAAAGCCCCCGGCGCCGCGGGCGCGTGTTCAGCGCCAGCCGGTGAGCGTCACGGGGCGCGAGGCCCAGAAGACGATCGCTCGGCTCACCACGTTGCAAGAGCGCGGCGTCGCTCTGGATGAACCGCAGCAGCGGGCCTTGGAGAATGCACACATCGTGCTCGCACGGGACCTCAACCAGCAGGTGCTCGGGGGCGACGCGAAGCCAAACACACTTGCCGGTCAGCGGGCCGCCCGCACCCTCCAGATGTACGACGCCTATCAAGGCGCGGGCAAGCCGATGTCCACTGGCGATTATGCCACCATCCAAGCCTCGCATCGAGCGCTGCAGGATGACCTGACGGCGCAGCGGCAGGCCGTTGAGGCGAACCTGCCAGGACCGGTACATGCCGGGCCGGACGACTTGGCGGTGGGCGACAAGATCCAACTCTCGAAAGCGCAGCCCTACACACACACGATCACGGCCGATGACGGGGGGCCGAAGGTGCAATTGACCGGAACGCAAGGAAAGCCGCCGATCCAGGTTAACCGCCCCATCGCGCTCAAGTACCGGGTAGAGCCGCCGGTCAAGGGGGCGCAGGCCGGCGCACCGATCCCGGAGACAACCGCGCTCAAAATCGCGCAGAGCCAGATTTCCAGGCAGATGCCGCTACTCGAGCGGCTGGGTATCCAGAACGTGATCTACGGAGCGACCCAAGGTGGCAGCGGCGTCGAGTTTCACGAGGACGGTACGTTGCACATCAACCCCGCAAAACTGGCGAAGTCCATGGCGGCGATCCGGGATGCGCAAGAGCGACAAGATCTGCCCGGCACGCCTACCGGATGGTTCGCCCAGGTCTTGTTTCACGAGGGCATCCACGCGGCCGATGCGGCGATTGCACGGGAAAGGGGTCAGACGTTGCAGCAACGCTATGCAACCTTACCCGACGAAGTGTTGCCCGCCGGCTGGCAGGTGGCGGGCCGCAGCTCTTACGGCGCCGAATGGGACGGGCTCAAGAACTGGCAGCAGAAAGCCGAGTTCGCCCGCATGGTGCTCGAAGGCAAGTGGACGGGCCGGATCAGCGAGGCATTCCACAAGTTCATGGATGACATCGTTGCGTTCCTCAAGCGCGTGGCCGGGTTCAAGGGAGTCGATCCGCTTTTCCAGGCTCACATCGCGGAACTGGACGCGAGACTCGAGTCTGCGCGCGGCCCGAGCGAACAGGTGGCGCCCAAAGCGAAGACGCCGCGGTCGTTCAAGATGCCGTATGCACCGACCGGCGATGCTGACGTGCTGGATCACATCGTAGACCAGGGCGGGATTGTGTCACCGGCAAAAGCACTGGCGGCCGGCCGGGCGGATCGGCTCGCAGGCGATTACGACAGCGCCCCGAAGTTGGGCGGGTTCTATCATTCGGCGGTCTTTGGCGGGAAACTCATGCCCGACCAGATGGCACAGATTCTCCATGACAGCCACGGCGTGGGCGACGGCTCGACCGATGGCATGTGGAACGCGATCAGCAAAGCCGTTGACTTGCGCCGGGCCGTTGCCGCCAAGCAGGCGAGTCATGCCACCATAGAGAAGCAGGCTAACCGGTTCGACCGGGATGCGGTGCAGCAAAAGACAGCCAAGGGTCAGACGGCGATCAATACCTCGAACCTATCAGTGGGTGACAAGGTCGTGGTGGGCAACCAAGAGTTAAAGGTCATCGGTCTCGATCCCGACACGCTGGACCTGGAATTGGAGGATCACAGTAAGTATGGCGTTCAGAAAGTTGCCGATGGCGAGACGTTGTATGTGGAGAAGGTGGAGCAAGCGCCTGGCAGCCTCGGCGCCGCGCGTCCGTCCTACCGTGACACACAAACGGGCAACCTGTTTCCCGGCGAAGATCAGCCGTTCAACTTGCAAGGCGAACTGGCGCCAGCGGCCGAGCGCGTGGCCACGGGCCGCCAGGTGGCTCCTGTGGCCGGCGGCATCCCCGGTTTGCCCTCAGGTTCGACCCTCGCCAGCCTGTCGGGCGAAAAGATCAATAGCCGCCGCACAGCCTTCGCAGATGACTCCGGCACGCTGGGCGTTCCCCGGACCGACATGCCTCAGGTGGCAGCCGAGCACCGGGGCGCCATGGCGAATTTCCTCAACGCTCGTGGGATGGGGGTTTCCGCAGGAGAAATGTTCCCTGGCGATCTCAAACCGTCACAGGCGGACTTCAACCCCGGAAAGGTGGCCAAAGCCGGCCAAATCCGTGAGGCGGGCGACGCCAACCCGCGTCGCATCCTGGTGTCGAACGATGGCCACATGATCGACGGGCATCACCAGTGGCTCGACCGGCTCGACAACGATCCGAACACGCCGATGCCGGTACTCAAGATCGACGCGCCGGCGCGTGACATCCTCAAGCAAATTCACGAGTTCCCGTCTGCCGGGATGGAGAAGGCGCCGGACATCGAGTCCCAGCCGTCAGCAGTGCCGACGCTGCGCTCCGGCGAAAACCAGGGCGACCTGCTCTCCCGACAAAGCGAGGATCTGCGGCTCGTGGGCGAGCACGGCATTGATCATGGCGCCCGGCAGCAAGCGCAGGAAGCGGCTGCTCGCGAGACCGCAGCCGCCAAGGCACGGCAGGACCGCGATCAAAACCGGCTCTTTGCGGCCGATCCAGGCGCGGAGGCAGGCAGTCAGATGCAGACGCCGGACCCGTCACGTCTGGGAACCATAAAAGACCTGGTGGACGGGGCGCTGGAACCTGGTCAACCGCCTAGAAAGCGGTTTGTCCAGTACAGCACAATTGATCGAAGGCAGGCCCAGCAGTTGAAAATAGACACGGGCCTCGATCTCCAAGGGTACCGGCGCAACATCGACAATTCTGCGGTGCGCCATACGTGGAAAGAACATGGTGACGCAGCTCGAGAGATTGCCCGCGGGAATGCGCCGCTAACCCGAGAGGATTTCGAGAAACTGCCTCAGCTTCTCGATCATCCTGACGCCAGTATCCTGGCGGGCAAGAACAGCCGCGGGCAGGATGTGATCCTGAGCGCGAAGCGGGTGAACGGTTACTACATCATCGCTGAGGAAGTGCGTGAGACGCCCGGGGTTCTCAGCTTCACGACGATGTACAAAAAAAGTGCGCTCCCTCTATCGATTGGGGCCAGCGAACCGGCACCCGTTCCATTACAGAGTACGGCGCGTAGCATCCTACAACAGGCCGCCGACCAATTCAACTTCCTGCATGGCGAGGATTCGCCCGAGCCAGCGCCGTCGGCACCACCAGCGCCACCAGCACCTACTCACGCCGGCCCCGACGACTTGGCGGTGGGTGATAAAATACGCTTCCCCAGAAACGGGCCGTACACGCATACGCTGACGGCAGACGACGGAGGACTCAAAGTCGAGCTGACTGGCACCGGAGGAACCAGGCCAATCCAAGTACCCCGCGATATCGCGCTCAAGTATCGGATGCAACACGCGGAACCCGACACGCTGGGCGCGGCCACGCCGTCGGCGGATGACAACCGCTCGATGATCGACCGCATTTTCCAGCCGTTCAAAGAGGCCCGGGCCAGAAGCGAGGGCGAAAACCAAATTTCGGCGCGTTTCGATGCCGCTGACACGCTAGCGGGTATCTCAGGGCGCCAAGCCGGCAATTCGGTTCGGCTGGACTTTCCCGACGCCAAGGACCGCGCGGCCGCCAGCGCCGTAG
>CAXUFU010000002.1:19053-22102 GCA_964250275.1 uncultured Chthoniobacterales bacterium
TGGCCAAGGTCAAAGCGAGCACGGACTCAAAGCTCTCGGCCAAGTACGCGCCGGTCTATCAACATGCGCTCGATAACCTAGACCGGCTCAAGCCCGCCACGGCTAACTACAACGCTATCGAGGCTCGCGAAATGTCAGCGGCCAAGAATGCCGGTTTGGACGTCAAGCAGCGGGAGCGGTACGTCGCGCACGCCATGGCCGGCCTGGAAGATGCCGACGGCAACGATGCGCCGTTGCGCGGCAGCATCGGCGCGGCTCCCGGCGCCGGCGTCCCGAAGCTCGCCGACGCCATTGCGGCCGGGCACGATCCCGGGACAATGGACCTTGGCGCCTTGACCGAACGCCGGGTAGCTCGCAACCAACGGCTCATCCAGCAGAAGGCTTTCCAGGGAGGCTTGGCGGGCATGAAGGCGAGTGACGGTAAGCCGGTGTTAAGCGCAATCACCGAAAATAGCTCCAACCTAAACCCGGACGGCAGCGTGACATCCACGTTGAAGGTGCCGATGGGCTATGAGGCGGTGCAGGCCGGAGACAACGTGCTGACCGTCCACAAGGAGTTTGCACCGGTCCTCAAAGCTCTGTATGGCGAAAGCGCTATCCGCAACAGCAAGCTGGGCACGGCGCTACTCAACGCCGCTGCGCTCGCGAAGCACGGCACCGCGGTGCTCGACACCTATCACGCGATGCGTGTGCTCACGAAAGGCTTGCTGGGCTTTCAGACGGTCGGGTACGACAAAGGAATGGCGCCACTGGATTACGCCAGTGCCGACTTGCTCCGTGCAGTAGCCGCCGGCGAGATCACTCAGAAGGAAGCGGACTACGCAAGGCAAGCGCGCCCGATCCTTGATAAGCTGCTAGCCGCCGGATTGAACACCGGCAAGGTCTCGGACAATCTCCTTGAGGCGGCCAAGCAGCACAATTTGATTGAGCGGATACCGGTGCTCGGCGGGCCCATGGCTAAGCTGAACGACTGGATCTTCCATCAGGTCCAGCGCGGTGCCATGACGCAAGCCGCCATCGTGGCGTTCAAGCGCAACAAACTGCGCTTCCCCGAGATGGGCGAAGAGCAGGTGGCGCGACGCACGGCGCGTGAGATCAATGAGTTCTTTGGCAACCTCGGCAATCAGGGGTTCTTGAAGTCGAAGACCATGCAGGATGCTGCCCGGTTGGCGATGTTCGCTCCGCAGTGGACGGAGAGCCAGGCGCGCTCGGAAGCCCGTGGCGCGGCGCAGGTGGCCAAGGTGCCGCTCGATGGTATCAGGGGCAAAGGATGGCGCGTGGGCGTGGTTGCGCAGGGGATTGGCGGCATGGTCGTCTCCGCTCTCATTGCCAATCAAGCGCTCAACCTTCTCACACGCGGCAAACCCACGTGGGAGAACCCGGAAGAAGGCCACAATTGGGACGCCTGGATTCCAGGTGCCAAGAACGGGTTTTTCTTTTCACCGTTGTCCATCGCCGCCGAGTATTCCCACGCCTTGATCAAGTACATGGGCGGTGGCGAGACCGCGCTCGACGCCGTGGCGCATGTCGCAAGCAACAAGCTATCTGGCGGCGCGCGGGCGGTCAAAGACCTGGTGACGGGCAAGGACTACGCTGGCAAACCCTTCGCCTCCACTGCCGAGCGTCTCAAAGCGGCGGTCACGGACGCGCTACCGTTGCCGATCCCGGCCGGGCCGTTCATCGTCAAAGACCCGAAAGCGCCACTGGGCTACGCGTTGAACCGGCAGAGCGGTGCTCTGGAGAAACAGCTCTTGGCCATGGCAGGGATGAAGGTCGAGAACGCGCCGAGCGCCCGGACGCAGATGTACCAGATTGCGGAGCCATTCCGAGCACCTCAGCCCGGAGGCGGCGCCCAAGAACAGCATACCAGCCCGTACACGGACCTTCGTCATGCGCTGACGGATAACGATCAAACGACCGCAGCGGCGGAGATCGATCGTCTAGTCAGGCAAGATCACAAGCCGCTGGAAAGCATCGCCAAGGCCCTTGGGCTGAAAAGCGACATGAAGTCGGTCCGACCAGAATTGTTCACCGGAAGTCTCAAGGCCGAGCGTGCGATGATTGATCAGCTTACCCCCGAACAGCGTCATTTGTGGGTTCAGGCGCAGGCAGAACACGCGGCCAACGCGCTTTTGTTCGCTGGGATCGCGAGTGCCATGCTCAAGGATCCCGAGACGGGCCGAGGGTTGGCAATGGCCAATCTGGAGAACAAGAAGGGCGGTACGGTCCCGCAGACCAAGCCAGCGCCTGCGGTTGCTCGTCCGGCGCCCGTGGCGGCTGAGCCTCCGGTGGACATGCACCAACTTTTCTTTGGCAAACCGGCGCCCGCAGCGTCCAAGTAAAGCTGCTTCGTCCGATGCCCAGCGCGATTGCCAACAACGAGGAAAGCTTGCCCTACGGGTTTGCTAAAAACGCGGACAGGGCCATCGCAGCCTTCTTCGCCAAGCGTGACCCAAAGCAGGCTAAGGCAAACCAAAAGAACAGCCAGGCCGGTCGTGCGCGGCGTAACGTGATCGCGGCCACGCCAGAGATCGACCTGCTTCGCGAGGTGTTCCAACGATTGCAGAAAGAGCGGCGGCGCGAGCAAGGGCGCGAACGTTAACAGCGCCGACGGGCACGGCTCGCACGGCAGAAGGCGCTCCAGGAACAGCTTTAAGGCTTGACCTGTCCGGCGCTTCCCGAAACGCAGCGGGGCAATGGACTCACTTGAAGCGCCGGCGCAAGCCGCGCCCACGCCCGCACCGGCGCCTGAGCCCTCCGCATCTGCGGAGAGCCAGGCGGTAACAACCCCCGCTCAACCCTCGCAGCAAACCCCGGAGGAGATCGACGCCGAGTTCAGAGCGTTCTACAACCCTCCGGCGGCAGCGCCGACAGAGGAACCCGCGCCACCCCCTCAAGCGTCTGCGGCTCCCGCGGCGGAAGAAGCCGCTGGCGAAGGGACTCCCCCGCCAGAAACGGCCGCAGGCGCGGCTTCACCCGCCGACGAGCCCGGTGCGCCCGAGCAGATGCGGCCCCGGCGGCACAATCCGGCGGACATCGCGAGTGCGCG
>CAXUFU010000002.1:22112-22773 GCA_964250275.1 uncultured Chthoniobacterales bacterium
GGCATTTCCCTGGCCGATGCGGCGGCGATCATTCGGCCTCCGGGAGCACCTGCTGCAGCGGCCGCGCAAGGCATCCCCGGGATTGAATCCAGTCCCGCTGCGGCGCCAGCGCCTTCACCCGCCGAGACGCTGCGCACGGAAGTCAGTGGACTAACTGCGCGCCTTGAGGAACTCGACGCCAAGCTCGCCGACCCCGGCGTCGATAATTTTGGCGAGGACTTCCGCGCGCTCATAGTCGAGCAAAACCGGCTGATGCGGCAGTTGACCCTCAAAGCGCCCGCCCTCGCGCGTGCGGAGCAAGAAGAGGCCGGCCGGCAGCGCACCGAGGCGCAATCAAAGGATCTTGTGCGCGCGCAAAGTCTCGAGGCCGTGCGTCAGGAGTTCCCGGCTGCGACAGACGTTAATACGCCGCTGGGCGCCAACGTCGCCGCCGTCATCGCCGAATGGAAAGCGGACCCCGGCCATGCCGCCGTGATGAATACCCCGAGCGCGCCCGCGGCGGTGGCTGCGGAAGCCGCGCATCGCACAGCCCTGGACCTGATCAATAACCGCCCCTACCCGACTTACGCTCTCGCCATGGCGTCGCTGAAGGCGCCGAGCGCCGCGGCAGCTCCGGCGTCGGTCGCACCGGCTCGCCCCGCTGCTCCTGCCGCGCCCGCCG
>CAXUFU010000003.1:0-17707 GCA_964250275.1 uncultured Chthoniobacterales bacterium
CTGTTCCTGCGCGGCCCCGGAATCTTCGACGCTTATCTGCGCCCGTGGCGCCGGCGGGCGGAAGTGCTCGACGGCGCCGGCTGGTTCCGCACCGGCGACCTCGCGCGCCGCGATGCCGACGGCGATATTTTCCTCTTGGGACGCAGCCACTCGGTGATCAACGTGGGTGGGTTGAAGTGCTTTCCAGAGGAGATCGAGGCGGTGTTGGGCGAGGCGCCGGGGGTGGCCGCAGTGCGGGTGCGCGGCCGAGAAAATGCGCGTTTCGGAGCGGTGCCGGTGGCGGAAATCGAAGCACGCAACCCGGCCAAGCCCCCCTCGGCGGGAGAGTTGGCGTTATTTTGCCGCCAGGCGCTGGCCGGGTACAAGGTGCCGGTGGCTTTTGAGTTCGTGGAGCGCATCCCGCGCACCGCCAGCGGCAAAATCCGCCGTTCATAACCCAAGGTAGGGATGGCTCTCCGAGCCCCTCCCCGAGAGGGGGGGGGAGGGGGGGGGGTGGGGGGGGGGGCGGGCCGGTAATCGGGTCGCGCCCGGCGAACGGAACGTTTCCCAGACAGCAAGGGACCGGCTCGGAGAGCCATCCCTACCTTGGGTTTTACGGACTCAGCACCGGCGTGAAAATCCGGCCGATGGGATAGATGTTCAGCCGGTCGTCGTAGTACGGTGTCCGGTCATAGAAAAAGTCCAGGCGGGCCCGGGCGCTGGCGGCGAAGGCCGGGTCGGCCGCCAGTTTCTGCTCGAACTCCTCTTTGAGCTTCGGCTGCGACGCCATGAGGTCGCGCGCCATCACTTCCATCACGCGGTCTTCGGCGTACTCCTTCGGCTCAAGAATCGCGTCCAGGTAGCCCCAACGCACCAGGGAATCGGGACCGTCCGGCTCCAGCAGATGCAGCACCACCCGGGCCGCCGGTTGATCCAGATACACCAGCGCCGAACCCGGCGGGAACGTCATCGTGCGGCGGACCGGCTCGAACTTCCAGTCCTTGACCTCGTGGTGGTTTTCAAAAGGTTGTTGCTGCCATTCGACACGGTCGAACCGGTAGGTTTCCACCTCCTGGGTCAGCGGCTTGGTCAGCGTCGTGAACGCGATGCCGTGCGCCCGCAGCCGGTCGAGCACGACGGTCCACGCGACTGGCACCAGGTACCCCAACGGCGGGTTCACCGCGCGCGTCACTTCCACCTCGTTGTAGAACGGCACGCTGAAGGTCTCGGGTTTGGCCGGATCGTACTGCACCCACACCGCCCCGGAAACCGGGCTGACCTCGTGATGGTAAGCCACGCCCAGGAAGTCGTACGGCACGTGAGCGGGCCCTTCCTTGAAATCCACCGGCACCCGCCGCGCGGGATCGTAAACGCGGCCGGCGGCGATCGTTTCCTGGTCGGCCTGCTCGGTGATCCGGCGCAACTGCCCGGGATGGTCTTTGAAATAAGCGAGGATCTGCACCAGCAGATCGTAAGTGCCGACAACGCGCGTCTTGTAATCCTTGAGCATGTGCGTCTCGAGCAGCAACGCCGGGCGGTTCCAGAGCGCCACGTAGCCGGTGGAGAAACGCGGCGTCGTGGCGTTGAGCCCGAAGCCGCTGCGCGGATCGTCCGGCGTTTTCAGCACAATGTACGGCGCCAGCTTGTGCCCCATCTTTTCGAGCGCGGGAAAAATCGCGCCGTCAAACGCTTCCTTTTGCCAGGCCACGACCGCCGGATGCTCGTTGCCGAAGGTCTCCAGGGTGTAGGTCAGATCATACTGGTAATCGGCGCCGTCGGTCGTGTGCACGTCGACGAAGAGATCGGGCAGCCAGCGATGGAAGAGGTCGAGTTCCGCGCGCATCTCGGGCGCGTCGGCTTTGAGCCAGTCGCGGTTCAGATTGTAGTTCTGCGCGGTCGTGCGCCAGCCCATTTCCGCCGGCCCGTTTTGGTTGGGGCGATTGTACGGGCCGAACCGCTCGTGGCCGTCCACGTTATGGATCGGGACGAAGAGCAAAATGGCGTGGTCCAGCAAGCCGTTGGTTTTGTATTGCCCCTTGATGACCAAGTCCCGGATCAGCGCCAGACCGGCATCCTTGCCCTCGCACTCGCCGGCGTGAATGCACGCGTTGACGAGCAGGATTTCCTTGCCGGTCGCGCGCGCGGCCTCGGGCGTAAACGCCTTATCCAGGGAGACGATGAGCGCGACGATGTCCCGGCCTTCCGGGCTGCGGCCGATGGTTTCCAGATGCACGAACTCCGAGGCTGCGGCCAGGCGCCGGCAGTAATCGACCATCTCCGGGTAGCGCTCGGTTTCCCGGTAGTCGGTCGCCTCGGCCTTCGTGCGCCAATCGGCCGGCGGCGATTCCCCTGGGGCGTTGAGCATGGAACAGAGATAAGCGCAGGCCAGCCAGAGCGCGAGCCGGATTCGTTTTGGCATAGTTACGATTCTGGTGTGGCGCCGCAGCGCTGTCGAGGCGCCACCATCAGTGTTGGTGTCGCATCCAATCCAGGACCCGCAGTTGGGTCGCAGCGCGCCGGCGGCGGAGCGCGGCCTCCAACAGGACGCCCGTTTGCAAGGTCAGGCACGCCAGCAGCAGCAGCCCGCCGGCGAGCCAGAGCCCCCACGGCAAATGCGCCGCGTGCCGGCTGGCGGCGCGCCCGTGGTAGGACCCGAAAACAGCCCACAAGCCGAGCAAGAAAAACACTCCCGCCAACAAGCTGCCGCAGCGCAGTGGCCGGAGATCGAGGGCCAGAACCAGCATCAAGCGGAGCACGCGCTGGCCATCCTGCGCCGGCGATTAGCCGGCGCAACGGCGGCGGAAGGCGTACACGGCACGGGCAACACGCGGACATCGAAGCCTTGGCCGATCGCCTGCAACGTCCACTCGACTACCGGCTCCAAGCCGGGCGCGGAGAGCGGGACGTTCTCGTAAAACCGCCGTGAGAACAGCCGCGGGCCGGCAGACAAATCCACGGGTCGCCACCCGCACACCAGGGCCATCAGCCGGCTGGCATGGTCCGCGGACGCGGCGTTGTCACGCGGGTGGACGCCCAAGATCAGATCGGCCGGCTGCTGACAAAACGAATCGAACAAGCGGCGCGCACTTTCCGCGGGATAGCTTTCCCTAGCGTCCACCAGGATAAAGGCATCGCTGCCGAGGTCCGCCAAAGCCGTCAGCAAAGCCCGCGTCCATCCCGTTTTTGGGTCCTCTTCCGGGATTGGATCCAGAATGACGAGCCGCGCAGCGGGAAACAATGCCCGGTATTCCGCCACCGCCGCCTCTGCCGGATGCCCACCGGAGAGCAGGCAACACAACGACGGCGGATCGTTCCCTGGCGCGAGCGCAGGCAGAGCCGGAGCAGTCAGCCAGGAGCCGGCTTCGCCGATCATCGGCGCCGCCGACGGGATAAGCCAGCCGCGGGTCAGGCGGCGCAAGGTCTCGCCCAGCAGCATGAGGTTGAAAGTCGCGCCCAGCAGCGTGTAGGCAAGTTGATTGTCCACGTAACGCCCAACATCGAGCGAATGCACCACCGCAATGGTGAGATTGTTGCCAAAATTATAGCTCAAGAGCAACAACGTCACTGCCACCGGCCACAACCAACCCGTGCGCAGCCGGCCCGTCGCCACCACCCACCCGGTGATGACCAACGTCAGAAGGAATCCCGGCAAATAGAGGACCTCCAAAGTTCGTCTGACGAACGTCAGCGCCGGCGCCTGCTCAAGCGTGAGCGGCTGTTGCGCCAGTTGCCGCGACGCGGCGATGAAAGCGCGCCCGGGCGCATAGGCGTCGAAAGGAGTGGGCCGAGCGGTGTAGAGAACAACGTTGCGTCGATAACCCGCTTCGACGCCCGTCAAACGGTCGGCCGGCAAACGCCCCTTTCCCGCGAAAAGCGGGGCGTGATTGGCTGCGCCGAAATGGTAGAAGAGTCGCATCTGTCCGCCGATCTTGCCCAGCATCCGGGCGGGATGCTCGAGGAACGCCCGCGCGTAATAGTAGTAGCCGAGGCGGGCCCGCAGCCGGTAGGCCTCGCTTTGCTTGCCGCCCAGTCCGCGAAACACCGGGTCCGTGTAGAGCAGGTAATCCGGGTTAAAGCCCAGGGACGGGTAGGGCCGATTCTCGGGGCGCCGGCTGGCCGGCAGCGTGGCATTCAAGCGCCCGAGGAGCGCTTGGACCGTGGCGCGCGGGAACGGACCGGAACGGCCTGCCCGCAGATCCGCGGCGATCTGGTCGCGAATCTGATCACCGTGAATGGTGAGCAACGTCTCCGGCAAGAAGGTGTACGCCTCGGGGTCGACTTGCTTGAGCCGGTTTTCCGGCCAGAGAAGGAACACGGCGCAGAACGCCGCGCCGCCGGCGGCTATGGCGATTTTTGAGCGCACGGACACGCCCGGCGCGACCAGCGATACGAGCAGGGGCAAGTTGACCAGCGGCAGCGCCAGGCCAAAACTGGGTTTGAGCTTGTACGCCACCAGCGAGATCACCAGTTGCGCGGCTCCCAGCCAGGCGGCCAGCCCAGCAGCGGGCCAGATCCAACGGCAGCGGATGAACTCCAGGTTCAGCCAGATGCTCAAGACGGCAAAGAAAGGAAAGATCCCTTCCGGCCGGATGGATTGCTCGAAGAGGATGGCCGATGGAGCGCTGAGATAGGCCGCAACCGCGAGCAGAGCCAACCACGGCGTAAATACCGGGCCGCCGGCGCCCACCGGGGGTTGGAGCAAGCGCGCGCCGCGCTGGCAGACAAGGGCCATAAAGAGTCCGGTGGACAACCCGAGCACGTGTTGCACGAGGCTGATCGCGCGGAAGTCCCCGCTGAGCCGGAGCACGGCGAAGATGAAGGCCGGATACAAGGAATCGCGCCCGTCCACGTGCGCGAAGCCATGCCCCGTCAGCGCCGAGAGCGCGGGGCGCAAGTAACCTCCGTAGTCAGCATCGAAGAACGGGGTTTGCGGCAGGCGGAAACGCGCCTGGGCAGCTATACCCAGGATGAAAAGCAACAGCACCGCGTAGACTCCGGCGGACAACGTCCAGGTTCCGCGTACCGGCGGCGCTTGGGCGGCTGAGTCTGGGTGGCGGGTTGCTTGCGGCACCGGGGGAGGTTAGTCAACGGGGCGCAAACCAGCCACCGTTTTAACCGCCTCGCGGTGGCAGACAATAGGGGCGCGACGGAGCGTCGCTCCGTAGTGCCTCCGACTGTGTGGCCGGCCGCGCACGAAAATGGCGCGCTCCTTGCCCGTGGCGCGGCTGCCAGACAGTCAGGGACCGGATCGGAGATCCATCCCTACCTTTTTTTAGAAGCCGCTGCGCGGCGGAGACTCGGCGGCTTGGCGCCAGAGACGGTGATTTAGGAATTGCGTTATCTCCTGGTGAAGAGGACGCTGGGCTTCCGTCCAGCGTTCCGGATCATCCCGGTCCCGCCTTATGCTAACGAAAATCGCCGTTCTCGGCCTCGCCGCTGCCCTGCTCGGCGGCAGTGTCACCAGCCACGCCGCACCGGACCAGAGCCTTTCCATTGCCGCCGCGGCGGACCTCGTGTTTTGCCTGGATGCGCTCGACGCCGAGTTCAAGAAAGCGCACCCGGAAGCCGACCTGAAGGTCTCCAGTGGCTCCTCGGGCAATTTCTGCGCCCAAATAAAAAACGGCGCGCCCTTCGACGTGTTTCTCTCCGCCGATTTGCAGTATCCGCGCGATCTCGTCAGCGCCGGCTTCGCCGAGGCCGGCACCCTGACGCCGTACGCTTTGGGCCGGATCGTGCTCTGGACCACGCGCCCGGACATCGACGTGAGCGGCGGTCTGAACAGCTTGCGCAACGCCGCCATCAAGAAGATCGCCATCGCCAATCCCGCGCACGCGCCCTACGGGAAAGCGGCCAAGGAAGCGCTCGAGCACGAGAAACTTTGGGACGCGCTACAGAGCAAACTGGTCGTGGGCGAGAACATCGCGCAAACCGCGCAATTCGTGCAGACGGGCAACGCCGATGCCGGCATCGTGGCGCTTTCCCTCGTGCTGGCGCCGGTCAATAAAGGGGTGGGCAAATACGTGGAAATACCGGACGCTTTGCACGCCCCGCTGGAGCAGGGCCTGGTCATCACTCACCATGGCGCGGGCAACCCGCTCGCGGGCGAGTACCTGAAATTTCTGCGCTCGGAAGAGGCGCGCGCCATCTTTGATGCCTACGGTTTCCGCCTGGCGGCAGGCGCGGAGGCCGAGCACAGATAAAACGTTGAACCGGCTGTTGGTGTGCCCAAGGCATCGGGCGAGCCATTCGTCAAAAAGTTAGGGGCGGGCTCTCCGAGCCGTCCCGGACTGTCTGGCGGCGTGGAGCTTGCTTGGTGCGACCCGAGCCACGGTACGGTTGCCAGACAGTCAGGCACGGCTCGGACAGCCCGCCCCTACCTGGTGGCCACACTCTGGTTGAACTGCTCTAGATTAACCGAATGCTCCTAGCTGGATGGGATCTTACGCTGCCGCCGGAGCTCTGGCAAGCGTTCTGGCTGACGTTGCGGCTGGCGTCCTCGGCCACGGCGGTGTTGCTCGTGCTCGGGCTGCCGGTGGCGAATTGGCTCAATGCCACCCGCTTCCGCGGCGCGGCGGTGCTGGAGGCGCTGGTCGGCTTGCCGATTGTGCTGCCGCCGACGGTGATCGGTTTTTATCTTCTGATGCTGCTCTCCCCGCACCATCCCCTGGGCGCTTTTTGGCTGCGCCTGACCGGCGACACGTTGCCGTTTTCGTTTAGCGGGGTGCTCATTGGCTCGATCGTCTACAGCCTGCCGTTTGCGGTCGGCCCCTTCCAAGCCGCGTTCAAGGCGGTGCCAGCCGCTTACATCGAGGCGATGTATGCGCTGGGCGCCACTTCCAGGCAGGTGTTTTGGCACGTGCGCCTGCCGATGGCGCGGCGCGGGGTCTGCGCTGGCGCCACGCTCTGTTTCGCCCATACGCTCGGTGAGTTCGGCGTCGTGCTCATGCTCGGCGGCAGCATTCCCGGGAAAACGAAAGTCGCTTCCATCGCGCTCTACGATGAAGTGCAAAAACTCAACTATCCGCTGGCTTACACGTACGCGGGTATCCTGGTCGGATTTTCGTTCGTGCTCCTTTTCGCCATCGCGCTGCTGCAACGGCGCGGAGACAGGAGTCTGTAGGGCGGGCGCTTCGCCTGCCGGAAGCGGCGCGGTGCCCGGCAGGCGAAACGCCATCGACGGTCATAGACCGCCGCTACAGCCGGAAAAAGTCCGTCGCCTCGAGCAGCGCCTGCACCAACTGCTCGCACCCGGCGCGATCTTCTTCGTCGAAGCGACCCGGGCGCGGGCTATCCAGATCGAGCACGCCGACCAACTGCCCATCCGCTGCCAGCAGCGGCACCACCAACTCCGACCTCGAAGCCGCGTCGCAGGCAATATGATCCGGATATTCCCGCACGTCCGGCACCACGATGGATTGCCGCGCCTGCGCGGCCTGGCCGCAAACGCCTCGTCCCAGCGCGATGCGCACGCAGGCT
Source organism: uncultured Chthoniobacterales bacterium (assembly GCA_964250275.1). GTDB lineage: Bacteria > Verrucomicrobiota > Verrucomicrobiia > Chthoniobacterales > SZAS-18 > CAXUFU01. The sequence goes on from CAXUFU010000003.1 coordinate 7,456, forward strand.
GGTTGGCCCTGGAACGGTCCGAGCACCAATTCTCGCGCCTGCCCGGGGCGCACCAGATAAAAACCGACCCAATTTAAATCCGGCAGTGACGCAAAAAGCAGCGCGGCCAAGTTGGCAGTATTGGCGAGCCAATCGCGTTCACCAGCCAGCATGGCCTGTACTTGCCCCAGCAGCGCCGCGTAACGCGCGGGCTTGTCCTCTCCCGGCAGCGGGTCGGCGGCAAACATCAGCTTTTCGGCTGGGCCGCTTCGTCGAGCGCCGCCCACTCGTCCTCGCCGAGCTGTAGATCCGCCGCCCCGAGATTTTCTTCGAAATGCGGGATCGAAGAAGTTCCCGGAATGGGCAGCATCACCGGCGAACGGTGCAACAGCCACGCCAGGGCGAGTTGCGCGACCGTCGCGCCGTGGCGTTTGGCGGCAGCGTCCAACGGGCCGCCGGGCTTGGCCAGATCACCGGCCGCGACGGGGAACCAGGGGATGAAGCCCAGGCCATGGGCGGTGCAGTAATCGAGGACGGCCTCGCTCTTGCGGTTGGCGATGTTGTACTCGTTTTGCGTGCTGACGATGGGCAGGATTTTTTGGGCTTTCTCGATCTCCTCGACCGACACCTCCGAGAGCCCGACGTGCCGGATTTTGCCCGCGTCTTGCAAGTCTTTGAGCGCGCCGAGAGTTTCCTCCGCCGGAACCTTCGGATCGATGCGGTGGAGCTGGTAAAGATCGATCCGCTCGACCCGCAAACGGCGCAGGCTGAGCTCGACACATTGGCGGATATATTCCGGGCGCCCCACTGGCCGCCATTCGCCGGGACCCTGCCGGGTCAGGCCGCCTTTGGTCGCGATCACCAACTGCGCCGGGTACGGGTGCAATGCCTCGGCGATCAAGAGCTCGCTGGTTTCCGGTCCGTAGCTATCGGCCGTATCGATGAAATCGACGCCGAGCTCGACGACGCGGCGCAGGAGTGCGCGCGCGCCCGCGGGATCCTTGGGCGAATCCCAAACACCCGGTCCGGTGATGCGCATGGCGCCGAATCCGAGCCGGTGAACGTTCAAATCGCCGCCGAGCGTGAAGGTGCCACTGGCAGCGGCGGAAGGTGTGGACGAAGTGGTCATAGGTCTGAGGTTTTGCTCTCGACCCGGCAGAGCCGCGAAAGCCGCGGTAAATCAGCCGGGTTAACGGAATCGGTTGATGCCGGGCCCGAGCGCGGATTTTTCTTTGCCTGCCGCGGACCTTACTGCACCGGTAAAAAGCCGTCCCGCGCCCACTGGTAAATCGCACCCTCCGCCTGCTGGGCGCCGGCACACGGCTTCTCCGGCCACACGATGCAAGAGCCATCCGGCAACTGCTCGTGGACCTCGACGCCGATACCATCCGCGGCCGCGATGAGCAGATAGAGCGTCGGGCCGCTGCAGTGGCGCCCAGGAGCGATTAACGCTTTGAGAGTCTTGGGAGGTGGCGAAGGCTCCATGCGCGGCAAAAGTAATACACTGGTGTGCCGGTGAAGCCACAAAAATCGGCGTCGCGCGCAACAAAGGATACGCCCCTGGCTCGGGTCGTGGATGCCGGCTCGCCGCGGAGCAGGGCGTGATCGGCTTTAGCCGATCCAGCCGGTATCCGGCGGCAGAAGCTGCCGGGTAATCGCCCGGTCGACCGAGAACCGGCCACCCCCGCAGATCATGAGCGCGATCGCCACACCGCCGAGGGTAAACGGAAATTGAAAGTCGGCGCCGAGGAGAAAGCCCTGTTCCCACCTGGCGCCGTAGATGCCCAGCGTCAACGCCAGCAGAATTACGCCCGCGGCGAGCCGGGTGCAAAAACCGCAGAAAAGCGCCAGGGCCGCAGCCAGGCCGGCGACCAGCCCGGCCGCCGCCACCAGGTACGGCAGATGCAAACCGGCGGGCGCGGTCAACTGGGCCAGCGTTGCTTTCCAGCCTGGCCCGTCCATCCACCCGAAAGTACGTTGGCCGGCGTGGACGCCCGAGATTAGCGCCAGCAGCGCACGCAGGATTACGGGCGCGAAACTGGTGCCAGTGGCGAAAAAGCGGTAGACCGGATGCATGCAAGCCCCAGCAGCGCAGGCCCCGCAGGATGCCGCTTAAAAGCAAGGTCGGAAAGGAAAACTTCGCGGCGCCGGCTTGAGCCAGCGAAGCGCTAATGCAAGCGGGGAGCGGGGCCATTGGCCACCCGCAGCTCGTGTCCACGGTAATCCAGCAACACCACGCCATCGAGGATCTGGCGCACCGTCACGAATGCCCCGCTGTGGCCCGCGACCGGAACCTGCTCGCCCACCCCGTAGGTTCGGCCATTGATGACCGCCAGTGAAGGGTAATCGACCGAAGTCGTGGTCAGCCGGAAGTCGTTCGCCTGCACGTCGAGCAGCGTGACTTCGGCTTTCGTTGTCGTCGCCGTCGGAGTCCAGCCGATCGGCCAAAAAGGGTTGCGCGGCGCGCCCGCGGGCGCATCGAACGAAGACCGCCGGGCAAGCACGTATTCTTTGGCGGAGGGATTCGGCGCGGAACCTTGGGCGTGTCCCAGTGCGGGCAAGCAAAAAGCGGCGCCGGCGACGAACAAAGTGAGCGGGCGGAGGCTAGGCAGGCTGATCATTTCTCGAGCGCGACGACATTGATCATCACGTGTTGTTTCTCCGGGTTATCCACCTGATTGCTGATTTGCAGGTGAGTGATTTGCAGCAGTTTTTCTTCGTTCTCGAGCCCGGCCAGGGCGATGCCCAGTTGGACAAACCCGCTTTGCGGGACTTCGATCGACCAGGTCTCGCTTTTCAGATCGCCCATGCCGGCTTCCGGCGAGGCGCCGCCCGCGGGACGGACGACCGAGTTCTTCAAGTTCTGGCGTTCGAGGAAATCGTGCATCTTGGGCGGGAACCACGCGATGGGTTCGCCTTCGGGGATCATGTCGTTGACCTGGGCCAAGGTTTCTTCGGCGGTGCGCGCCTGGGCTTCGATGGTGCGGCTGCGCATCTCCTGGGTGCGCGCCTGCGCCAGTTGGCCGTCCAGCGCCTCGATGGAGGCCAGATTGGAGGCATCGGTCTTGCCCATGGGTCCGATGAGGAAGGTGAAATAGCAGTAGATGAGCCCAATCATGAGCAAGGCGCTCAGGCTGATCTTCTGCCACTGGTCTTTGGTCAGCTTGTTCATGAGTGTTTGCCCCGGCGCGCCGGCGTGGCGGCAAGCACCGGCAGAGTGGCGGCGGGATCGAGTTTTACCTCAATGGTGAAACGCGCGGTCGGGACGGTCTTGCCGTCGAGCGACACGGTGGAGGCGGTTTCATCCAGCGACCGGAAAGTCGCCGCCGCGGTTTTATAGGATTTGCTCAGCGCTTCGCTCAAGGTGACGCGGAATTGCTCCGCGGCCGCGCGGGGGCTGAGGCCCGCCGCCAAGCCTTCGATGATCATCGTCACCTTTTCGTCCTTGGCTTCGCTGGAGCCGGAGAAATTAATCAACTGCACGTTGGGCGTGACGGTCCGTTGGAGTTGGGCCAGGACCGGCGCCCAGTAAAAGCGTTTGTTGATGCGCTGGCTGACCAGGTTGGCCGTGCCGAGCTTCTCGTTGAGAACCTTGTCCTGCTCCGCGGCCGCCTTGGCCCTGGGTTGTTGCCGCGCCCAGGCAGCCTGCCGGGTTTGCAGCTCAGACTGGATGTGCAAGCTGCCCGCCAGGCAATAGCAATAATAGAGTACGAACAGCAGCGCCACGCCGCCCAACGCGTACAGGCCGAGCTTGAGGGGATCGCGCTTGCGTTGTTTGAGGAGGGCTTGCTCCTCGTGCAGAAGATTGATCGTCAGCGGCATAAAGTCTGGAAAGAAATGGAGACCGTGGTTCAGGCCGCGAGCAGAAGCTCCAGCGCCGCGCCGCAGGCGATGTTCAAATGGGTGCGTTCGCCATCGAATGCCGTCAGCCTGGCCTTGGGCAGATCGATCTGGCAGTTCTGAAACGGGTCCCAGGTGTTGCAGGCGATCTCGAGTTCGTCGCTCAGGATCTGCAACGGCATCAACGCCTTCACGAGGCCGCCGGAAAAGTACACGCGCGTGATCGCTTCCTCACGCTGGCCCTCGAAGAAGCCAATGGAGCTGCGCAGCTCGCGCGCCAAATGGAACAGCGAGGCGCGGCTGGCTTCCATCATGCCCGGATCATTCTGCTCGACCAGCATCATGGCCGACTCCCGATCGATGCCATCGCCATGGGTAATAGCCTCCAGAAAATCTTTGCCGCCGTAATCGATGGTGCGCGCCAGCACCAACTCGCGTTTGGCCCCGACGAGCACCCGGGTTTCGCAGTGGCCGATATCCACCAACACGAACGATTCCCGGTTGAAGATGTCCGCATGCGAATACTCGAACGCGTTGTAATTGCAGATGGGCGCAAGCTGCAGCGCGTCGACCGGCGTCCGGTTCTTGGTGAACGCGGCGCTGACCTGGCTCACCTCGGCCCGGGGCAGCCCGCCGACGAGGTAACGCGACATCCCGCGGGCAGGCGTCGCGCCAGGCAAAACCGGGGCAGCTTCCGATGTCGCGGCCGCGTCGGGGATCTGATCGCAATCGAGGACAAAGTCGTGGCATTCCTGGTTGAGCAGCGTCAGGCCGTTGAGCCGCAACGCGTCCCGCAGCAGCTTGGTGGGGGTGGTCGGCTGTTGGATGATGCGGATCAAGGCGTCCTTGCTGGAAACCGCCGCGACACAGCCCTTGGCCGTGCCTCCCACATCGCGCAAGAGCAGCTTCAGGTGGTGCGACCAGGCGTCGGCGTTATCCGGCGGCACGTCGCCGAGCACGCGGCTGGCGAAACCCGTCACGGCCAGACGCCCGCCTCTGCGCTGGAGGTGCACCGCTTTGACGGCATGACGCCCGAGATCGACGCCGACCACGGAATTGAAGGCTTTCGGCATGGGTATCTGTTAAGCAAAAAGCGTGACCACCAGAGTGGCATTGGCGAAAATATCCTAAAAAAAGGTCGGGATGGCTCGCCGCGCCAGTCCGTGGCTGTCCGGGTAAGCGGGGCTTGCTGCTGGGCACGGCCAAGGCCGTGAACGCCTACCGGTCATCCAGGGACCGGCTCGGAGGAGCCATCCCTACCTCGTTTTGGGTTACGCAAAGAGGTTCGTCTGCTCGCTTACCCAGATAAAGAGCTCGAGATCTTCTCCGTGGTTGAGGATCAGCTCGATCGGGTCGTCTTGCAGCACGCTCGTCGCGATGCCCACGAGGAAAATGCGCTGGATCTCCCGCGGCAGCCAGCGCCGCTCCACCGGCGTCAACGGCAGATGCGTCACCTCATCGTAGTGATCGACCCAGATGCGGACGTTGCCCCAGGCGAGGTCCCGCCAGTTGCGCAACGTCGAACCATGCACCGAGCGCAAATGGGTGATCACGTTTTGCATGGCATAGGCGATGTCAAAGAGGCGTTCGCGCTCCTGCACGAAGTCGTAATCGACCACCGCCGCAATCTCGTCGGCGCGGTAGAGGACGTTCCAGAAATGATAGTCACCGTGGATCGTCATCCACGGCAGGTTGCCGATGATGCGTGGGTAATCCGGGATGATCGGTTCGAGAACCTGGCGCGCGCGCTGACAGACAGCCATCGCGCGTCGCGCCCGGGCGTCGGTCGTGGCGGAGAGGTGAGAGATGGTCTCCTCCGCCTCGTTGAGCAGCGTCCAGCATTGCTCGGGACTGACATCGTTGCGCATCTCCGGCGGGACCGGCGTCTTGCCGACGACCGCGTCCGCGAGCATGCGGTGGAGGTCGCCCAGGGCGGTCGCCGCGGCGTTCATGCGCCGCCAATCCCGATGCACACCCGGATCGTGGGGCACGAACTGATGAATTTCCACGATGCGCTCGCCCCAGGTCGTCCAGGTGGCGCCGGACCGCGCGCGCATGACCTGGGCGGCGGGAAAGCCATGCGCACACAGGTAGTTGATGAGCTTGTGCAGGTACTCCACCCGCGCGCCAAATTCCTCGCCGTGCCGGGCGCGCAGCATGAAAGTCCCGCGCCCGGTCTTGAATGGGTCGGTGGTATTGCACTGGGTCGTCAGCGGTTTGTCCATCTGGATCACCCGCCCCAGGTCGAACTCGTCCGCCAGGCGCTGCAGTTGCGCCAACGTCAGCTCCATCAGGCCGCGCGATTCCTGCTGGGCGGCCGGGTTGTACTTGAGCGTACGCTGGAACTTTTCCACCGGCTGCGTGCTCATGGGGGGGAGGTTAGCCATACGCGGAGGAGTCCGGGAAAATCCGGGGCCGCCCGCAGAAATTGCTCGCACTCATTTGAAAACCTCGTTCCTTGTCGGTCGCCCGCTGATGCCGTTCCTCTCTGCGCTGGAAGCATGAATCGGTCCCGGCCACTGCATTCCCTGGGCTCCTTTCCTCGGGACGCCTTTGCATCATGTTCTCTCACGTCAGCGTTTGCTCGCCGGGAAGTATGGGCGCAAGCTGCTGGCCAGCATACGGTCAAGCATGCGATCTGACAGCAGTCTGATCAGCCGGACGATGATCGCGGTACTGCGGCCGATGGTATAGCGCGTCCGAGGTCGTTTGCTGGTAATCGCGTCTGCAATGACCTGGCCTGCGTTCTCGGGAGATGCTCCTCCGGCAGTCGCCGCCTGAGCCTGCGCAACAACCGCATGCATCAATGCGGCATAGCGTCCACGCTGCTCCTCTGTCATTGCTTGAACGACTTGTTTGCCACGATGATCGACCTGCCCGAGCATTCTGGTGTTTACAGCACCAGGTTCAATCACGACGACCTTCACACCCAGCGGCCCCACCTCGCGGCGCAGAGAATCGCTAACCGCTTCCAGTGCGAACTTCGTACCCGCGTAGGGGCCGTACGTCGCCATGGCTAACTTCCCCCCTACAGAGGAGACGTTGATGATAGTGCCGTGGCTCTCTATCAGCGCAGGCAGCAGAGCTTGCATCATCGCAACATGGCCGAAAAGGTTCACGTCGAACAAGCGCCGCCAATCCGAAAGCGGATATGTTTCCAGCGGCGCATTCACCGCCATGCCCGCGTTGTTAACCAGCGCACGCAAGCGGCGACCCACAGGATCGTCGGCTATTCGCTGCACGAGCGCTGCGATGCCTGCTTCGTCAGTGATGTCGAGTAGAAGGGGTTCTAGGTTTGTGGCACGTACGGCGTCCCCATCCTCGTTGCGCCGGACACCCGCGAGTACATGAAACCCACGCCGGGCAAGTTCCCGCGCAGTGGCAGCACCGATCCCACTGGAGGCACCAGTAACAACAACGAGTTCCTGTTTTTTGGACAAAGTCTTCACCCGTTCGATTCTTTCTTTGCAGTGGCAGGGGCAAAGCGCGCGGCAAGTAGCTTCGTCCGCTGTTCAAGTACGTCCATCGAAGGCTGATCCGCAAACAATCGTCCAATGCGAGGAGACCCAACGCGGGCCGTAAGCCAGGCGGCGTGCCAGCACTGGGGAGTCCGGGAAAATGCAGCCGCACCCGCAGAAATTGCTCGCACTCATTTGAAAACCTCGTTTCTTGTCGGTCGCCCGCCTGATGCCGTTCCTCTCTGCGCTGCAAGCATGAATCGGTTCCGGCGTGCTCTTTCTTCTCGGGTCCCGGCCTGACTCCTCCTCCAAAAGCGCATCTCTACCGCCGCCCGTGGACCACGCTCGCCCCCGCGAACTCCAGTTGCTGCCGTCGTCTGGCCGGATGCTGATGGCGGCTGCCACTCCGTCCGCACCGGCGGCCACCTCTTCAGACTTGGGCTGGAATACCGCGGACCCGGCGTTAACGCCGCCCGGCCCGCTCGCTCAGGCTGCCATTTTTCTGCTGCGGCTCTTGCTCGTGGGGGCCGGCCTCTCGGCCGTGCTCTACGGCTACCAACTGCTCTTGGGCAGTCCGGACCCGGTGCATCACCCCAGCCGTTTCTCCTTCATCTTTCCCACCCGGTATCTGGTGTACGGCGCGATTTTCCTGACCGCCACGACGCTGCTGCGGCGGCGGGAATGGATCATGGCTGTGGTCATGCTGCCGTGCCTGCACAATCTTTGGGATCAGAGCCCGCCGCTGGTCGCTTACGTGCTGGTGCTCGTGCCGGCCCTCTACTTCCTCTTGGGCCGCGATCCGCGTCCGAGCAGGTGGCAAAGCATTGGCTTTTGGGCGGGCTTGATTTTTGGCCTGCTGGTCGTGCCGAAGGCCATCCAGAGCGGGTTCCGCCTGGATCACGCGTCCTGGCTTGCCACCAACGAGTATTTCTTTGTCGGGCTCTTCCTGCGCTACGTCTATTACTTCTACGAGCGCCGGCGCGGCCTGGTCGCGCCGGGCCGTTTCTGGGAACACGCAGCCTACCTGCTCTTCATCCCGCAACTCGGCGGGATGCTCAATTTCCCGCCTTCAGAGATGGCGGAGCGTTGGACGTTTGGTTTTGCCGCGCTGCGCCGCGGTTTTACGAGCGTTGGCTGGGCGGCCATGGAGATCCCGCTGGTGCTTTGGCTTGGGCAGACGGTGCTGCCGGCGTGGGGTTACAGCCGGGGATACGCCGTGCTCACGCGGGCGCCGCTCGGCGAGCTGTGGCTTTGCCTGCTCGTCAGCTATCTGTATTGGGCGCTGCTGGAGATCACGAAGTTCACCTTGATGGTCGCCCTGTTCCGCTTCTTCGGCGTCAACGTCGACGATAACTTCCGCTGGCCGCTGCTGGCGACTTCCCCGGTCCAGCTTTGGCGCCGGTGGAATGTTTACAGCCGCAAGCTCCTGCTCAAGTTCGTGTACTTCCCGCTGGGCGGGAACCGGCGGTATGTTTATCGGAATATTTTGCTGACGTTCCTGGCCTCCGCCTTGCTCCTGCACACCGGGTTCCTCGGCGGGCCCTGGATCAGCGTCGATCCCGGCCAACTGCGCGACTGGGTGCTTTATTTCACCGCCCAAGGTTTGCTGGTTTGCGCGGCTTACTGGTGGCAAAATCGCCCGTTCTGGGAGCGGCTGCCGGGTGGCTGGCGCATGGTCTCGGCCGGGGCCGGCTGGGTGTTCACGATTGCCAGTTCCGCTTGGCTGCACGTGCTGCCGCTGGCGGCCAACGAACTCCTCGATATGAACTCCGCTCCCATGCCCGGCCTGACGGGCCGGCTAACGCTGATGCTCAGGGCGCTGGGCTGGTAACGCCCGCGGCAGGCGGGACGGTCCGCTGGGTTGGAGCCAGCGTTTGCAGATAAAACAAAGCGCCCAGACCGGCCGCGAACAAGCCCAAGAGCAACAGAAGGCCAAACGCGCGCAGTAACACCCGGGAGCCATTGCCCGAACGCCGTTGCGCCCGCAAAGCCGAGAGCTCGAGGTCCACGGCGCAAAGAATCTGCTCGCGTGCGCCCGCGCCACTCGGGTTTGGTTCGCGTTCCGGTCTCGCCTTCGGCATCATCAAAGACGCTTTGAGCAACTTTCCCGCCAAGCTCGCCTGGGCAGCCGTGCCATGACCGTCGAGGATTCTTCCGCGCTGCCATCCCGGCAGGCCCTCTGGCGGTACACCGCGCCGTTCGGCTTGTTCATCCTCCTGCAAGCGGTGCCAGGAATCCTGCAAAGCGCCGCGACCGGCCAAACGCGCGCGACGGTCTCGTTTTGGCTGACTACGCCCGAGTTTTGGGTTTATCCGCTGCAAACCCTGCTTTGCGCGGCGGTGCTGCTCCGGTTCCGATCCGCTTATTCGCGCTGGTTGAATGCGTCGGGGGCTATAGTCGGTTTGCTGGTGGGGATCGTGGTCTTTGCCGAGTGGATTTCGCCCCAATGGCTCTTCCAGGCCGCACCCCGGAGCGCAGGCGGCTTTAACCCGCACTTACTGCCGCCGGGCGCAGGCGCGGACGGGCTGGTGTACGCCAGCGTGGTCGGCCTGCGCTTTGCGCGGCTGGTGCTGGTGGTGCCGGCGCTCGAAGAAATCTTTTGGCGCGGGTTCCTGTTGCGTTATCTCGTGCGGGAAGATTTTACCAGCGTCCCGCTCGGAACTTTCACGTGGATGTCGTTCGGCGTGGTTGCGTTGGGGTTCATGCTGGAGCACAGCACGCCAGATTGGGGGGCCGCTCTCGTTGCGGGGGTGCTCTATAACTTCGTCGCGATCCGCTCCCGCAGCTTGCCCGCGTGTATCCTGGCCCACGCTGTGACCAACTTCCTGCTCGGCTGTTACATCATGGAGACGCGGCAGTGGGGTTTTTGGTAAGGGGTCGCGTCGAAAAAAAGGCAGCCATGCCGGGAATTGTAGGGGGGGCGCCGCGCCCGGCGGGGACCCCCCCCCCCGCCCGCGGCGCGCCCCCCCCAACAC
>CAXUFU010000003.1:17717-21002 GCA_964250275.1 uncultured Chthoniobacterales bacterium
CCTGGCGGGTTTTTTGCGGGCGGGCGCCGCGCCGGCCGTCACCGCCCGCCCGGGCGGGGGGCCCCCCCCCCCTACAACCGGAACGCACTTGTCTTGAACGGCTCGATTGCTGCTCGCCTTGACATCTCATGCAAGACGGATTCTTTAAAAAGGTGGTGTTATCCTTGATCATCGCAGCGTTCGCCGCCGGCCTGGTCGAGTTCTATAAGACCTTCATCGAGGGTGCGGATGAGGCCCTCAATGGACGCCATCGCGAAGTTCATATGCACATCGCACCGCAGAAGTAGCATGGCGCGCGGCCTGTGCCCGCCGCCTCGCTCAGGGAGTTCATGAAAATAGGCCTGGCGCAAATCAACACCACCGTCGGCGATCTCCCTGGCAACTCCGAGAAAATACTCGCTGCCTACCAGCGCGCGGTGGCCGGTGGCGCGGAACTTGTGCTTACCCCGGAACTGGCCGTCCCCGGTTATCCGCCGCAAGATCTGCTCTTTAAATCGCGGTTCGTTCCGGCCAACCTCGAAGCGGTCGGCCGGCTTGAGGCCGCCGTCGGCGATGTGCCTCTCGTGGTAGGCTTCGCCGACCTGCAACAACCGGGCCGGCCCGGCCAGTTCTTCCGCAACGCCGCTGCCATCCTCCAGCGCGGGCAAGCACCCCGGACGATCTGCAAATCGCTCCTGCCCACGTACGATGTCTTCGACGAACGGCGCTACTTCGAGCCGGCCACGTCCGTGGCGCCGATCGAGTGCAACGGCCGCAGGCTGGGCATCACCATCTGCGAAGACATCTGGTGCGAGCCTTACCTGCCACGCCCCCTCTACGCGCACGATCCCGCGCGTTCCCTGATCGAACAGGGCGCCGAAATCATCCTTAACTTGAGCGCCTCCCCGTTCCAGTGCGGCAAACCGCGCCTGCGCTTCGAGATGCTATCCAGGCTGGCGGCAGAGTACGGGCGGCCGTTCGTCTATTGCAACGCGGTCGGCGGCAACGACGAACTAATCTTTGACGGCAACTCCTGCGCCTTCGACGCCCAAGGCCGCCTGGTGGGCGCGCTGGCCCGCTTCGAGGAAGAGGTCGGCGTCATCGATCTGAACACCGCGGCCGGGCCGCTGCCGCCGTTGGCGGAGGAGCCGGTCGAGCTCTATCCCGCGCTCGTGCTGGGCCTGCGCGATTATTTTGCCAAATGCGGCTTTCAGAGCGCCATCCTGGGCTTGAGCGGCGGCATCGACTCCGCGGTGACAGCCTGCCTGGCCGTGGCGGCGCTGGGCGCGGCGAATGTCACCGGCGTTTCCATGCCGGGTCCGTACTCCTCGAAAGGCAGCGTGGCCGACGCGCTGGCGCTGGCGGAAAACCTGGGCATCCGTTGCGTGCAGGTACCGATCAGCGAGCCGTATGACGTCTTCAAGCGGCAGTTCACCGAACTCTTCGCGGGGCGGCCGGAGGATAGCACGGAGGAAAACATGCAGGCCCGGCTGCGCGGCATGGTGCTGATGTCGCTCTCGAATAAATTCGGCTCGCTCCTGCTGACCACCGGCAACAAAAGCGAACTCGCCGTCGGCTATTGCACCCTCTACGGAGACATGGCCGGCGGTCTGGCCGTGATCAGCGATGTGCCGAAGACGAGCGTCTATCGCCTGGCCAACTTCATCAACCGCGAAAAGGAATGGATCCCGCGCTCGTCGCTCGAAAAACCGCCCAGCGCCGAGTTGAAGGCCAACCAGGTGGACCAGGATTCGCTCCCGCCGTACGCCGTGCTGGACGGCGTCTTGGCGCTGTACGTGGAGGAAAGCTTGAGCGCCGTCGAGATCATCGCGCGCGGTTACGACGCTGCCGTCGTACGCTGGATCCAGCGCCGGGTCGATCTCAACGAATACAAGCGCGCCCAGGCCGCGCCCGGCCTGCGCGTGACGAGCAAAGCCTTCGGCTCCGGCCGCCGCATGCCGATTGCCCAGCGTTTTGTCGAGTGAGTTTCGATTCCGTGGCGATGAATCTTGCCCAGCCTGATCCCGCCTCGGTTTGCGGCGCTGCCAACCTTTGCGCACGCGCCGCCACGCTGGCGGGTTGGCTGGCGGCACAAGCGGACGCCACCGCGCCGCGGGACGCCGGCTTTCCAGCCAAGGAGTTCGGCTGGATGGCCGATGCAGGCTGGCTGGCAGCTCCCTTGCAGCGCCGCCTGGGTGGCTGGGGGCTGGGCAGCGAACCCGGGTCGACGCCGGCCCTGCTGCAAGTGCTCAAGCACATCGGGCGCGGCCAGCTCCCGGTCGGGCGCATCTATGAGGGGCACGTCAACGCCTTGCAGCTCATCCAGCTCTTCGGCACGCCGGAGCAGATCGAACAGTACGCGGCGGATGCCCGTGATCACCGCTGCATCTTTGGCGTCTGGAATGCCGAAGGAAAAGCCGGCGGTTTGCAGATCACCCCGCAGGGCGGCGACCGCGTCCGGCTGGAAGGCGGCAAGCTGTTTGCCTCCGGCCTGGGTCACGTGCAGCGCCCGATCGTGACCGCGCGCCTGCCCGCCGGCGGGTGGCAAATGTGCGTGGTGCCGATGGATGCCGTCGCCACCCGGGCGGATTTCTCCTGGTGGCAACCGCTCGGCATGGAGCGAACGGTGAGCGGCGCGGTGGATTTCAGCGGCGTGGAACTCGGCGCGGGCGCGCTCATCGGCCCGGCGGACACCTATTACCGCGAACCCTGGTTCAACGGCGGGTCCATCCGCTTTATGTCCGTGCAGCTCGGCGGCGCCGAGGCGCTCTACGATGCCGCCCGCGCTTTTCTGCGGGAGACGGGTTCGGCGGATCATCCGAGCCAGCGGGCGCGCCTGGCGGAGATGGCGGTCGCGCTCGAGAGCGGCGACCTGTGGGTGCGGGGCGCCGCCGCCATGGCCGAACGCCCGGACGAAGCGCCGGACACCATCACGGCTTACGCCGGCATGGCCCGGATGGCGATCGAGAAGATCTGCCTGGAAGTCCTCGGGCTGACCCAACGTTGCATCGGAGCGCGTGGCTTGCTGCGTCCGTGGCCTTTCGAGCGCATGACCCGGGACCTGACCATGTACCTGCGTCAGCCCGCGCCGGATGCCATCGTCGAACGCGTTGGCCGGTACGTTTTAGAGGACCGGCAGGCCGTTTCGGAACAATGGAGTGACAAACGCACCTCCGAATGAAGGGATGACCGGGGGGTTCACCCTCGGCTCGGGCAAACTGTCATCTAGAGGGTGGCCTCCGAGTGGTAGGGCGGGGGCGCCCCCCGGGGGGGGTGGGGGGGGTGCCCGCCGGGGGCGCGCCCGCC
>CAXUFU010000004.1:0-15463 GCA_964250275.1 uncultured Chthoniobacterales bacterium
CAGTTTCTGACTTCTTGGCCTCCGGCTTGGCTTCGGCAGTTTCTGACTTCTTGGCTTCGGCGTCTGCTGGGGTCTTAGCCTCCGACTTGGCTCCTTGTTTGGAGTCGTTCACTGCGGCTACTGCAGGGGCGGGGTTCCCGTGATTGTTCTTGTAGCTCAGCTCTGGCTTTTTCGCAGCCTCTGTCCGGTTGCTCAGCTGCGCAGCCGTCGCGGGAGTGTGCCGCTCCTTGGCGGCGGCCTCTTCGGCTGCGGTCGGGCGAGCGGTGACGCCGCCCGGGCCATTGAAGCTGGCACGCCCGGCGGCCGCATTGTTGACGACAACGGTGCGATCTTCGTAGGTATTGTGAATGATGGTGGTATTCACGTTGGTGACCGCAGTGTTGTAACGGAACGCGCCGCCGTCCCAGCGGCCTCCGCCAAAGCCGACGCCGCCGTAGCCGAACCCATAATTAACACCGCCGTAAAAGCCTACCGTCGGGCCCCAGTATCCGGCGTTAAAAGCGTAAATGCCGTTGTTATAGCCCCAGTAGCCCGGGGTCCAGAGGACACCGACCGTGGGAGGTTCGACCCACACGCCGGGTACCCAGTAGTAGCCCACCTCCCCGTAGCCCCAATAACCCGGGCTCCACAAATAGCCCTCCACGGGGCAAGGCGGCTGCTCATAAACGGGCAATACAGGCGGTGCGACGTTGATCGAAAATTCGACGTCGGCGTGCGAGGTCAACGAAAAGGCGCCCAAAAGGAGCGCCGGGAGTAGGTGGCGGATTTTCATAGTGTTGGATTCAACTTTCAGTACAGACGGGACAACGCGTCAATAATTCAACCAGCTTGATCTGTGGCGCCGGTTTGAAGGCTAAGGGCGCGAAATTCGGAGCTTACCGCATGCCTGGTCAAAGCCAACCCTCAATCCCGTGTGGCTGGCGCCGATCCGTTTCTTTGCTGTAGGCTAGCTGAGTACCTTGGAGAAGAGATCCATGTAACTCTACGTTGTGCAGGGTTACCGATTGGCCTTAGTATAGTGCTCCTCATCGCTATCAGCGAAAGTCTACCCGCCCCCACCCCATGTTCTCTCCCATCGTTTGCTTGCGCTGTCTTTTCCTCACCGCCGCTTTCGCTGCCGTGGCCGGCTCCTCCCAGGCGGCTACGCAGACGTGGAACCCTGGAGGCGCCGGAGGTGGAACCGGGAACTGGAATGGAAACAACTGGGGCTCCGGTTTGGCTTGGAAATCAGGCAACACCGCCGTCTTTGGGGGCACCGCCGGGACGGTCACGGTCGGCACGGAAAGCGCCGACGGATTGACCTTCAACAGTACAAACTACACGCTGGCCCCCTCCGGCACGCTGACGTTGACCGGCAACCCCGTCATCAGTTTGGCCAGCGGAGTGACCGCTACCATGGGCAGCGGCCTCACCCTGGCAGGAGCGGCCGGGCTGCCCATCGAGGTGACGGGCGCGGGAACGCTGACGCTCACCACCAGCGCCGGTTCCACCTTGGGCAGCGGCTCATCGCCCGCGGTCTGGACCATTACCGGCGGCAGCAGCTTGTCCATCGCGTCGGGTAATAACCTCGGCGTCGCGCCGTCCTCGGGCACGGTCCAGGTGATCCTCGACAATGGCACCTTGGCCAGCAGCGGCGCCACCCAGAGTCCACCGTTCTATGTCGACCGGCTGCTCCAAATCAACGCAGCCGGGGGCATCTGGCTCGACGCGGGCGGCAACAACTTGATCGCCAGTCTTATCTACGACAACGCCACGACGGGCACCTTCACCATCAATACACCGGTGACCACCGCCGGGTACGTGAGCCAGCTCAGCGGGAAAATCAGCGGAGGGGGCAGCTTGACCAAGACCGGTGCGGGCACCCTGCTGCTCTCCGGAGCCAACACCTACACTGGGGTGACGGCGGTCAACGCCGGCGCCCTCCAGGTGAGCGGGTCCCTGGCCTCGAACACCCTCTCCCTTGCCGGTGGCGCGCTTGACCAAACCTCGGCCAACGCCGCGACCATCAGCACGCTCACGATCAACCCCAACCCGAGTACGTTCACCGGCCAGGCGCTGACCATCCAAAACGGCTTTTTGCGCTTCGACCTCGGCGCCAGCAGCGCGGATCAAGTCCTGATCCAGCACGGCTCCGCCTCGGTGAGCGGCTCGAACTACGTGCGGATCAATACCGCCAGCAGCATCACCACCGGTGTCTACTCGCTCGTGGCCGTGCCCGCCGGCGGGTTGAGCGGGTCATTTCAGTTCGATGGCCAAAGCAACCTGATAAACCCCCCGCCGAACAGCGCCATCACGATCCCCGCGCCCAGCGAGATCAAGCTGATCAACGGCGCCTACTACCGGTTGGCCCTGCAAAACTCGTCCACCGCGGAGCAGGTCGTGGTGTCGGCCGCGCCCGCACACCTCGTGTACATCATGCCGTTGGGCTCCTCGAGCACCGAAGGGTTCAACCCGAACGCCACCTACAACGGCGGCGGCTACCGCAGCGGCCTTTACCAGCGCCTGGTCAACGACGGCCGCTTCACCGCTCATTTCGTCGGCAGCAACACCGTCCTGGACGCGGGGAGCGCCGCGACAGCCTACAACGTCCTCACGGGCGCCAACGAAAACAATCATGAAGGCCACTCCGGCTACACCACCAGCGGCATCATGCAAAACCTGAATAACAACGACGGCGAGAGCGCCAACGACGGCGGTTATTGGCTGGCAACGAACCCGAACGAGCCCGGCGCGGCGGTGAATCCGGACTATGTGACGCTCAACATCGGCGGCAACGACTATGCCTACAACAACAGCGAAACCATCGGCCCGGTCAACCGCGTCGACGCGATCATCACCTCGGTGCAGACCTTGCGCCCCCACGCCCACGTCATCATCTCCAACCTGATCTACCGCGACGACAACATCGCCGGCGAGCTGCAAGATACCCAGTATAACCCCAGAATCCCTGGTGTGGTCTTCAACCATACGCTGGCCGGCTACGATGTTTCCATGGTCGACGGCTACGACGCGGTCAGCCCGAACGATAGTCTGGTCAATATTGCGTCCGATAAAATCCACCCCACGCAAGTGGGGTACAATATCTACTCCAGCGTGTGGTACAACGGCGTGGCCTACGGCTCCGCTTATTGGACGGGCGCCCAGGACCGTCAGTGGAGCACCGTCACAGGCAGCAACGCCACCAATTTCGCGCAGAACCTAGCGCTGTCCCTCGATCGTAACGCAGCTCTGGACTCCGGGACGGATGTTTACTTCAGCAGCAACACCGCAGCCTTGCCGACGACTCTGGGCGCGGACCAGTCCGTGCGCAGCGTGAACTTCACCGCCGGAGCCAGCGGTCCGGTCACCGTCGGAGGCGCCAACACGCTGACTCTCGGCGTCGGCGGCATCACCGCGCAGGCGGGCACGGGGGCCCAGACGATCACGGCCAACGTTGCCTTGGCCGCTGCTCAGACGTGGGGCAACGTCTCCGGCAACTCGCTTACCATCAGCGGCGCGATCAGCGGCGCCTATGCGCTGACAACCACCAACTCTTACAACATTCAAGTTCAGGTCGGCACGAGCAACTCCACCACGACCCAGACGTACGCCGGCCCGGCCCCGATTGTTCTCTCCGGCGCGAACACCTACAGCGGCGGCACGACGGTGAGCAGCGGCGATCTGGTAATCAACAATATCAGCGGCTCCGGAACTGGCAGCGGCGCGGTCAGCGTCTCGGCCGGAGCAGTGCTAACGAACAACGGGAGCATTGGCGGACCTGCCACCATCGCGGGTGCCACCACCGGCGTGGGGACCTTCAACAGCACGGTCGAGGTCGAGAACTCGGGCGTCTTTAGCGCCGCGGGCACGATCAACGGTTTGTTGACCGTCGACGCCGGCGGCTTGGTGATGCTCTCCGGCGGCTCGTTGATCGCCAACGGCGGGGTGGTCAATAACGGAACGGTGCGCCTCGAACGCGGCGCTTCGTTGGCCGTTGGCAATGGCGAAACGTTTGTTAACAACGGCACGCTCGATGTGATCACCGGGAGCCTGGGGGGTCCTGGTACCCTCGTTAACAACGGTGTGGTTATCGATTCCAGCGTGATCAAGGTCCAGGGCGTCAGCTACAGCGGCGGCGCGGTGACATTGACGGTGAACGGCTACACCGGGCACACCTATCAACTTCAGAGTAGTACCTCGCTGACCGGCGAGTTCACGTCCATCGGCTCGCCTCAGACCGGCTCGACTGGCACGACACTGACCTTTACGGATCCTAATGCGTCTTCCACGCAAGGATTCTATCGGGTGCAGGTGGATCCGTAGCTGGGAACACTGGTGGCCCGTCCTGCCGGGAGGCAGTTCGGGGGGAACTGCACTTCCCAAAGGAACTTGCTTAGATTGCCGGGGCGACGCCCGCTGCCTTTAGCGTGGTGTCCGGCCGGCTCCTGCTGAATCTCGGTTTTCGCCAAGTTCCCGTCCCTGAAAGCAAACTCAACTCGCGTCGCCGACGTCGTCGGTGATCTGCGAAACTCTGGTAGTGTCCTAATTCATGGAAGATTCAATTAGGACACTACCGCAATAGTGCACTACCGACGGCGAAGGAAATGCAACCTCTCAGCGGCAGACGCTCCCCCGCCGTTCGCTACAGCGTCTTTTTAGCGTGGCGGCTGCGCCGGCGAAGGTAGCACAACGCGCGGACGGCTTCTGGATCGTGGGCGCGTGCTGCTCGATGAAGGAAGGTGTGAGCGACTGACCCGTCTTAGGAAATTCCATTTCGAATGCCACGCCAGCTTGCCGAGCCAGTAGAGAGAGCGCATGTGCCCGCGCTTGCTGGCGCGCTCGGAACCAGCACCGAGCCTCGGAGTAGTCGCCTGCTCTATCAGCGATCGAGCCCAGGCTCAACCCCGCGCCGGGCGCTCGGCCCCGAAAGAACCTCATGGAAATTAGGCTCCTCTTGTGAAGCCTTGCAAGCATCAGTAAGCTTGCGGATGGAACTGCGCCACTTGCGTTATTTTGTGGCCGTGGCGGAGGAGCTAAACTTCCGGCGTGCCGCGGAACGGTTGCGCTTGGCGCAGCCGTCCCTAGGACGACAGGTGCGCGGCTTGGAAGAGGAAATCGGCGTACGGCTCTTCGAGCGCGACCGCAAACACGTGGCCCTAACCGATGCGGGTCGCGTCTTGCTTGGCGAAGCCCGCACGTTGCTCGCGGGTGCCGCGGCAGCCATGGAGGCGGCTCGCGAAGCGGGTCGAGGCAAGCGGGGAACCTTGCGCATTGGCAATGTCGGAATACTATCCGCCTCGTTTCTACCGGGTAGCCTGGCAGCCTTCCGCAAGCAGTTCCCGCAAGTAGAGATCGACGTTCTCGAGCTTGGCTTGGACGAACAGGTTGTCGCGTTGCTCGCCGGGACGATCCAGGTAGGTTTCCAGGCCCGGACACCACGCACTCCAGTCGACAGACGCCTCACCGAGCGCGCGGTGTTGACTTGTGGACTGGTGGTCGCCATGCCAACCACGCACCATCTGGCCAAGGAACGCAGACTTTCCTTACGCATGCTCGCGGGCGAAAAGTTGCTCCACCTCGAACCGCGCCCCGGCGCGGGCTATGATCGCTGGGTGCAAGCGCTCTGCGAGGAAGCCGGGGGGTTCAAACCGAGGTTTCGCCGACCGGCCGTGGGCAACATCGAAGCACTGCTCGGGATGGTCGCCGCTGGCGAGGGGGTGGCGATTTTGGCGGAGATCGTCACCCAGGGGGTGCGCGCCCCAATGGGATGGATCGTCAAAGTACTCGATCTGCCCCGGCCGCAGTTTCAAGTCGCCGCGGTTTGGAACGCCGCCAACCCTTCCGTCCTGTTGAGCAACTATCTTTCCCTCCTCAATCGGCAGATGTCCTTAGGCCGCCGTAAATCGGTATCCAAGAGCGCAAAAGTCGTCGATCTAGAGTAGGCTCAGCACTGGAATTTTGATGCCTGCAAGGTTTCAGCAGCCGTCCTAGGAAGTCATGCCGCCGCCTCGGCGATGCACTATTCTGTAGCGAGCCTAATCGAGGCGGCCAGAAAAGATCAGGCTCTTCTTTGGTGTCTGCTCCTTGCCAGTTCAACCGAATCAGCCCCACACACGCTCTCTCACCCACTTACAAGGGAAGCCATATGACAAACGCTCCTGCCACATCCAACCGCTTCATCAACACGGTCCGTGCGGGTCCCAGGGGAGGAACGCCCGTGGTCCTGCTGCACGCTGTGAGTTTGGATCTCACTTACTGGGACGCTCAGTTTGAACAGTTATCCAAGACGCACGACGTGGTGGCGTTTGATTGGCCCGGCCATGGTAGATCCAGCGGCATCGCCGGCAAGATCGGCTTTGACGACTTGGCCGAAGTGGTTGCCTCCGTCGTGGCGGAAACGGGTGGCGGCCCTGCCCACATCGTCGGCATTTCCATGGGCTCAATGGCCGCCCAATACTTTGCCTTGATCCATCCCGAGCTGATCCGCTCGCTCTGCCTGATCGGTTCGGCCTGCACCTTGGCTGAACCGGTGCGGCAGGCATTGCGGGACCGCGCTGCCACCGCACGCCGGCAGGGGACGTCGGCCGTTTTGCAAACCGCCACCGGCCATTGGTTCACGCCAGAGTTCCGCCGGCGACGCCCAGACGTGATCGACCGCGCGGAGAAAACCTTACTCGCGTGTGATCCTGAGCAGTACGCGGCCTTTTGGGACATGATTGCTGGCCTTGAGACGCAGAAACGGCTGAGCGAATTGGTTTGTCCGACGCTTGTCTTGGCCGGCGAGAATGATACCAGCACGCCACCGGCCGCCGCTCGCCTCATCGCAGAGCAAATAACCGGCGCAAGGGTGGAAGTTATTGCCGGAGCCGCCCACATGGCAACAAGTGAAGCGCCGGAGGCAGTGAACCATCTCATCCAGACCTTTTTTGCTCAGTTTGAGCGCCAGAATGAAAACAAATAGCGGTCGCGCCGCGCGGCAGTGAGCTGGATAAGGTCTGCGGAATCAACTTTCAGCTCGCCGGTGACAAAAATCATGCCGCGAAGAGCGTCGGCTTTGGGCTATCGAGTCCCAGATTATCGCGGAGGGTGCCTTCCTCATACTCCGTGCGGAAGACGCCACGCTCCTGCAGTTCAGGTATTACGAAATCTACAAAGTCATCTAGCCCCCCGGGCAGGACGTGAGTCATGAGGTTGAATCCATCGCAGCCGCCGTCCTGAACCCACTTAGCCATTGTGTCGGCTACCTGTCCTGGGGAGTTGATGAGTGCTAAGTGGCCGACGCCAGCGGAAAGAAAGTCGATCAACTCGCGGATCGTCAGCCGGCGTCCGTCGCGTTCCAGGAAAATGCGGAAGCGCTTGGCCGCCGCGTCGATCTCCGGCTGCTTTGGTACGGGCTCGTCGAACGCGTAGGTTGACCAGTCCACGGACGGCATCCAGTGGGCGAGCACTCCGCGGGCTTCGCTCTCGGACATGCATGACTGCACGGAATTGAATTTGTCTCGCGCTTCCTTTTCGGTCTTGCCGACCACGGCGACGAGTCCGGGAAGAATTTTCAGTTGATTCGGTTTGCGACCGTACTTTTCCATCCGGCCCTTCATCTCCCCATAAAAGCGTTGTGCCTCCTGCAGCGAGATCGCCTTGCCGTACAGCACGTCAGCGGTTTGAGCAGCCAATTCCCATCCGGCCTCGGAAGCGCCAGCCTGGCAGATGATGGGATGGCCCTGGGGCGGACGAGAGAGATTGAGCGGACCTCGTACCTTGAAATGGGTATCGTGGTGATTGATCCGATGGACTTTTGCTGAATCAAAATAGACCTGCCGCGCCCGATCCTTTACGATCGCGCCGTCTTCCCAGCTGTCCCAGAGCGCCAAGACAACGTTAAGAAATTCTCGCGCGCGTTCGTAGCGGACTTCTGTTGATAGCTGCTTGTCGAGTCCGAAATTAAGCGCCTCCGCATCCTGTCCCGAAGTGATCAAGTTCCAGCCCGCTCGACCCTTGCTGATGTGGTCGATCGAGGCCATTTTGCGCGCAACGTTGTAGGGATGGTTATAGGTCGTCGAGATTGTAGCCACCAGCCCGATTTTCGAGGTCGACGCGGCGAGGGCACTGAGGAGCGAGGTCGCTTCGAAGTAAGTTAATGTCGCAAACCCCTGCATATGATCGAGGCCTGTTCGGTCTTCACGGATACCCATGCCATCGCCAAGAAAGAAAATGTGGAACTTACCGCGTTCAGCGGTCTGCGCGAGTCGGCGATAAAACTCGAAGTCAAGATCGCCCTGGGCGGCTCCATGTTCGGACCTCCAGGCGTAAGGCGCACTTTCGGGGATGAAGGCAAGAGTCATTTGTGTTTTTGTCGATAACATAGGCAGGAGAGTTTAGGTTAGTTCAAAAGGAACACTTGCTCACAGTGCCCGGCCGCTTCCAAGTAGACCCGTGCGGCCGCAAGCGGAACGATCGAGCTTGAAATGAAGCTGGCGAGAAATCATCTCAGCGATCCTCACGAAAGTAGGGCAGGCCAAGGGACTGCGGAGCGCTGCTGCGTCGGTTGCTCAATGAGCCAATGATCATTATCACAACGACAAAGAGATACGGCATCGCCTTTAGGACATGCGGGTTTACCTGGTCCTGGAGCCGAAAGGAAAGGACATAGATCACGCCGAAAAGGAGTGCTCCACCCAAGGCCACCAGCGGTCGCCAGCCCGCGAAGATGACGATGGCGAGTGACACCCAACCCATGCCGCCAGTGATGCCCTCCACCCACGCAGGCTCGTAATAGAGAGACAGATAAGAACCACCTACGCCGACAAGCATGCCACCGCCAATTACCGCCGCGTAGCGCAGTCCACTGACCGAAACACCGCTAGCCTCCGCAGCGATCGGCGATTCCCCCGTGGCGCGCCAGATAATGCCCCAGCGCGTGAAATAGAATAAAAAAGTGATTACTAGTACCGCAAGGCCCGCCAGATACGAGAGCACACACTGGATTGTAAAGAGCGCATGACCGACGAAGGGAATCCGATCGAGCAATGGGATGGATAACGTTTGAAAAGGCTGGTCCACCTTACTGCCGACCCAATTACGCCCTATCAGACTGGCCAGTCCTGGGCAAAGGACGGCTAGCGCCAAACCACTGACGAATTGATTTACCCGGAGAGTAATGCTGGCGAACGCTTGCGGGAGGGATATTGCCATGGAGGCAGCCATCCCTGCTAAAACCCCTAGCGTGAGCGAGTGGGTCGCTTGCACAGCAAGAAATGCAGCCAAAGCGCTTACCGTAAGCATCCCGTCGAGAGCCAGATTAACCACGCCCGCACTTTCCGCGCAAATCTCTCCAAGTGCCGTCCAGAGAACCGGGGCGGCAAAAGCCATCGAGCGATTCAAGGTGCTGACAAGAATATCGTTGCTCATGCCGGTACCTCAAGAAGCGGCGGCCGGCCCGGCTTGGCGCGGCGGATCTCAACATTCCAACGCAATCGATAACGGATGAAGAACTCGCCGCAAATCAGGAAGTAGAGATTCAGTCCGGTGAAAATGCCAACCACCGCCATGGGCAAATGCAGGACGACGGTGATAACGTCCCCGCTGGCGAGGATCATCCCCAGAAAAAGCGAGGAGGGAATGAGATAAAGAGGCTTGCCCCGCGCGAGCATCGCGGCAATGACCGCCGTAAACCCCATTCCGTTAGTGATCTGCTGTGGGCCGGAAAGCTTGTGATGCACTCCTGCGATTTCGCCGACGCCCGCGAGGCCCGCCATGCCTCCCGCCGCTAAAGCTACCACCAAAAAGACCAGCCCAATGTGTATCCCTGCGTACCGCGCAGCAGTCTGGCTTTGCCCGACCACGCGGATACGGAAACCGGTGGGAGTGTAGAAGAGGAGAAACTGGAAAATCACAGCCATAAGTAGGCCGATCAAGGTCATTACCCAGCAAATGCGCGTGCCGGGAATCAGCGGGAGCCAGGCATCCGGCCCGAACGTGTTTGTGTACGGGTAGCCCATGAATGAATCCCCGCGCCATGGTCCTTGCACGAGATAATCGACCACATTCGCCGCGATGTAATTCATCATTAGTCCGGTGACGATTTCGTTGACGCCCAGTTTAGCTTTTAGCAGCGTAGGCACGAGTGCCCAGCAACTGGCGGCCAGGATGGCGGCTACAAACATGGTTGGTAGAAGAAATAGGCCAGTCAGCCCAGAATATAGTGCCACTCCACTGGAGGCGATTGCTCCGACCAGCAACTGTCCGTCTGCGCCCAAGTTCCAGAATTGTGCTTCGACACCCACCAGGATCCCCAAGCCGATCAGTAGCACAGGAGTGGCGCGGCGGACGACTTCCGACCAGCCGTGTGCGGTGCCTAGCGTGTGTGTAATAATCAAGTCGAGCGTGGTCCATGGATTCAGGCCGTAAAAAGCGAGGATGATCCCCACCGCGATCATTGAGGCGAGAAGCGAGAGCGCCGTGACCACAAATATTTTGCCAGGCGGCGCTTGACCCGCCTTCTCAATCGAAAAAAAGCGAAGGCTCATGCGTACTCCCCCGCCATCCAGAGGCCAAGTCGCTCGACCCGCGCCTCGTCGCGTGCAACAACGCCCATCAGCCGCTTGTTAAAGAGCACGCCGATCCGGTGCGATAACGTCATAACTTCTACGAGGTCCTCAGAGATCAGCAGGATTGATGTGCCTTTGGCCGCGGTCTCGCACAGGTAGCGATGCACCTGCGCGGTGGCCTGAAGATCGAGGCCGTAAGTCGGATGCACCGCCACGATCAAACGCGGGCTTTCGAGCAGTTCACGCGCGAGAACGAGCTTCTGCACGTTGCCGCCGGAGAGCAGACTGCAGCGTGTGCGCCGCGAGGGGGTAGCGATCTGGTAATCCTGGATCAGACTTTCGGCCGTTTCGCCGATCTTTTTCCACGCGAGGAATGGGCCTTTGCGGAAAGCCTTCCGGTGGAGCCAGCAGAGCAGCACGTTCTCTTCGACGGTCATGGAGGGAACGACGCCCATGTCATTGCGGTCCTCAGGGATATGAGCGGTGCCATTTTCGCGAAAACCGGCAACATTCCGGCCTTTGAGATCACGTTCGTCGAGCGTAATCCGAGCGGTTCCCGTCGACTGCAATCCGGTAAGCGCGTGAGCCAGTTCTCGCTGGCCATTCCCCGCCACGCCAGCAATACCGAGAATTTCACCCGAACCGATAGTAAAAGAAATGGGCGAGCTGTCCGAGGCAAGCGCGAGCCCGTCCACACGCAAGCGGGCCCGGCCCTCGCCACTAACGGGTGGGCTAACAGTGAAGGTGATTTCCCGACCCATCATCGCACGTGAAAGCTCCGTCTTACTCGAACGCGCGGTGTCGAAAGTGCCGATCAACTCCCCCTTTCGCAAGACAGATATCCGGTCGCTTAGTTCGAGCACTTCTTCGAGCTTGTGGGAGATGAAGAGGATGGCACAGCCTTGTTCGCGCAGTCGACGCAACACCTCGAAAAACCGTTGCACCTCCTGCGGTGTCAAGACGCTTGTCGGCTCGTCGAAGATCAGTATAGAGCTACGGCGCATCAGCGCCTTGATGATCTCCAGCCGTTGCCGCAAGCCAGGCGTAAGGTCCGCGACTTTTTTTCCCAAGTCGAGATTCAGGCCAAACTCCCGGGAGATCTTTTCTACCTCACCGGCGATTCGGCGGCGCGAGAAGAGCCATCCTGAACGAGGGAGGCTAAGTGCCAGATTCTCCGCCACGTCGTGATTCTCCACCTGCAAAAAATGTTGGGAGACCAGCCCTATACCCGCCTTGATCGCTTCCGTGGGCGAGCGCATCACGCATGCTTTTCCACGCACGTGGATGGTCCCGGCATCTGCCTGGTAGATGCCGTACAAGATATTCATCAGGGTGGTTTTCCCCGCCCCGTTCTCGCCGATGATGGCATGGATCTCGCCACCGGAGACCCCAAGCGAAATGTTGTGATTGGCTTTGAGTGGGCCAAACCGCTTGCTGATACCTTCCAGCCTCAGTACCTCCTCGTTCGCACGCTCTGACGATCGCATCACGTCCGGAGGTGCGATTCGACTTGGAGACGATTGGCCCATGTCGCTGGAGAGCATAACTCGGACGTCGTTCATCGTCTGGGAGAGTCCATCGGCGCTACCTCGTCGCTCTTTGCACCCGGTCCAAGAACAGGCGCGCCCCGTACCTAGTGAGTTAGAGGCCAACTCCCAATCACGTTTGGTAGCCTCCACGTCATGCTGGAAAGCTGACTGGGGCTGGCAGTCTGTCCCGCGGGCACCTGCGTTTTTCCGGTTGCATCGACGAGGGGACCGGTAAAAGGCTCGAACTGGGGCGGGTTTTCAGACATCTGCGCGAGACGTAACAGGAAGAGGTCATAAGCTGAGATCTTCCCGCCCTTGCCATCATCGACGATGATTGCTTTGAGGGCGGGTATATACTCAGGATTGATAGTCTCGCCCGGTTTGTAAGCCACCTTGACGGCGTGATCGCCGAGGCGCAGCCATAAGGCGACCTTATCGAGATTCTTTGCTGTATAGATACCGTCATGCACTTTCTGCAGCAGGCCAATGATAACGGGACTCCAATCGAATACATGACCGGTCACAATGCTATCAGGGGCAACGGTATAGCCGTACCCGCTGTAATAATTGCTTTGTACGTGATGGGCCTGCGCCACTTCGGCGACGGTCGGCGAATCAAGACTGCACAGAAAATCGGCTCCCTGCGCGATGAGTGTCTCCGCTGCTTCCTTTTCCGCCGGAGGATCGTACCATGTGTTCAGCCAAAGATTCTTTACTACTGCCTTGGGATTGACGGCTCTTAGCCCCAGGGCGAAGGCGTCCGCGATACGAGCAGTGTCCGGGTTGGGAAATGAATTAATACTGCCCGCTTTACCGGTCTTGGAGAGCGCACCGGCGAGAATCCCTTCCAGGTACGCGCATTGGTAATTATCCGCTTGAAACGTGGCCAGGTTAGGAGCATGCCGATAGCCGCTTGAATTAAAGAAGAGCACGTCAGGATAGCGGGCCGCCGCCGCCAGGGACCCGTCCATATAAGTGACGCTCATGGTGAAGATGACCTTATCCCCCTGTGCAACCATTTGGTCGATATAAGATTCAAGGTCGGCATCGCTAACCGACTCGACGTAGTTCGAATCCAACCAGGGAAGGGCTTTGGCGGCACCTTGACGCCCCTCTTCATTGTTGGCCGTCCAAGGGTCACCCGC
This sequence comes from uncultured Chthoniobacterales bacterium, assembly GCA_964250275.1. Taxonomy (GTDB): domain Bacteria; phylum Verrucomicrobiota; class Verrucomicrobiia; order Chthoniobacterales; family SZAS-18; genus CAXUFU01. Next base: position 13,201 of record CAXUFU010000004.1, read on the forward strand.
AATCGACCCGACATAAATAAAGCCGACCTTCAACTTCCTTTCGTCAGCGTGAGCGACCGCGGACAAGTTTAGGCCGAGCAGGCACGATAGACCGAGCGAGATAAAGTGGCGTCTGTTCATCAAGAGGGAAATCGGGTGTTAGCAAACCTTGTGCCAAGCCTTGGTAGGTGAACGCCGCGGCGATTATTCGCGCGCCTGAAAGTCAACGCGTCGTATCAATTGCATTCCCTTCTGTAAAGATTCCGGCATACAACGCATCGTGTGAAGTTTCGCGCTCGTTTATCACACGCAATCGCCCATGATGGCTAAATCTCACCCGGATGTGCGTAAGGTTGAACACCTTCTTGCTCAAAGAGCCCTCTTAACCGCTGTAAATGCTGGACCCAATAAGCCGTAAGGATAACGCGCACGCCGAGCACATGGTGTGCGCAGTGGTGCTTTCCGCCATGATTGGGCACGGCAGCTAGCCTTGCCAGCGCGAACCCCACGAGCCAGGTGCTCGCCTGCCTTTTCCTTGGCAACCTCTTCGGAATTAATGCACGGGCTCGAGTAGGAAATCACGCTAAAATTTGATCTTGAACGTGCCTTCCACGTGGATCGGCTCATCAGCAAAAATTGACTCGTTGCCATAGATCGGATTAGCCGGATCCCAGTTATGCTGATTAGTGACGTTGTAGATGCCCAAGCGCGCCTCGTAGCGTTTGTACTGGTAGAACATACTAAGATCCACATTGTACTGCCACGGTATTCTCAGAGTGCCGTCGTAGGAGAGCGTCATTGGGCTGGTCACCTGCAAGTCCGCGGTGAAACCTAAGCCGAAATCCAATTTGTAGCTCGCCAGCGCATTAAAAAGGTGCTCAGGATAACCGGGAGTGCGGTAATGGCCGTTGGGCACCGCAAACCCGGGCGGCGGCACGTCAGTGAGCAGGGTCGTCCCCGGGACAACATTGTCGCTGGTCGCAATCGGCACGTACTCGCGGGTAAAGCCCGGGTCAATCGTGTGCGAATCCAGCAAGCTGTAGCCTGCCGTGACGTAAAAATGCTTGTTCGGCTGGTAGGCAAGGTCAAATTCCAGGCCCTTGGCGTTGATCTTGACCGAGGTCCCACCCTGCGATGGATTCTCGCGATTTTGCACGTACCCCGTGGTCGTGATAAACAGCCGGTTGTTAAGCAGCGAGAACTTCGCGCCCGTTTCGTACAAATAACTGGGCTGGTGGAAGTCTTGCGGTGTGAACGTCGGGCTGTAGTCGCCACCGTTGCCATTGTTCGTGGATTCGCTGAAGTTGAAGGTGAAATAAGTTGTCAGCCAGGAATACGGCTTGTAGGTGGGGCTGATGTTCGCGTTAGGCAGCACTTGCGTCGTAGACATGGTCAAGAACTCGTCCGCCGGCGTGCCGGGCGGTGACTTCGCGTCCACGTATAGGATATCCCCGCGCGCGCCGAAGAGCAGACTGAATTTCTCCGTGAGCTTGAGCACGTCTTGGAAGTACGGGCCAAACTCATAGAGGTTGGAATGCGCACTGTCGCCGTTATTGGGCGAGAAGAAGTAGCGGTCAGGTGCACCGGGAATATGGACCTCACCCGCGGCGAGGCTGGTGGCAGCGGGGATGTAGAGCGACCCCGGACCCTTGGTGAGGTCAAAGGCATCGAATGGCTCGACGGCGAACGTGTCGTAGTTCGTGTTGTTTTGGTAACGGAACTCGAGGCCGGTGTTGAGCTGGTTGTGGATCGTCCACCCGTCGCTGTCCTTTTTCATGCTGTCGGCAACTTCCTTGCCCCCCTTACTGTCTTGGAGAGCGTCGGTCGATCCGCCGAAGATCGGGATATCGTTGTCGAAAATAAACGACAGCCGGTTATCGACGGCCGAATTGTTCTTGAGTACCTCGTCGTACCCCTGCGAAGTTAACGTGTTGCGGTCGATGCGTTCGTAGAGCGTGTTATTGACGATCTTAAAGCCCTCGCTGACGTTCAACGTCTGGATCATTTGGGAGTCGAAAGTTTTACCATAGGAGCCGTCACCATCTCCCCTGGTGTTCAGCGAGCGGTCAAGGGTGACGGTCGGACCGGCAACGACAGGGTTGTAGAACGCGTTAATGGCGTCGTTGCCTCCGGGAACAGTGCCGGTGATGTATTTGTCGTTATCGATTAGATTTTGGGTGACGCGGTTGATGCCGTTGTTCACGCTGTACGCCGCTTCTTCAAACTCGGTGTTGAATGCCAACGTGTACTTGCTGGTTGGCATCCAGGTCAGAGCGCCGTAAAC
>CAXUFU010000004.1:15473-19829 GCA_964250275.1 uncultured Chthoniobacterales bacterium
GCGTGTAGAGATCGTTGTAATAGCTCCCGGAGTCCTCGCCCGTGTAGCTGATGCGGAAAGCCAACTGGTCTTTAATGATCGGGCCGCCGAAATCCGCGGTCCAGCGATAAACCTGGTACATGCCGATGGTCGAGCCCACGTCGCCCTGGAGCTTGTCGAAGTAAGGCTGTTTGGTGATCTCGTCCACGTAGCCGCCATCGTACTGCGATGCGCCGTAAACCGCGTTGGCCGGTCCCTTGATGATGTCAACCGACTCGACGCTGTTGAAATCCAGCGGGAAGCCGTACCCGTTGACCGTTAGGCCGCGACGGATACCGTTGATAAAGACGTCAGCCGTCTGGCCGCGGATCGACGGATTGGAAGGTGCGCCGAAGTTCGACTGCGTGAAACTGTCCGATGATAGTTTGGAGAAATCACGCGGGTCCTGGATGTCCACGGCGCTGAGTTGTTCGCGTGAGATGATGGTCGCGTTACGCGGTGTGTCCTGGATCGACAGATCAGTACCGTAGACCGAGTTGCTGGGGCGATTGGTCGGCATGATATCCTCTTCCATCGGCACGTCGGTGACGATGACCCGGTCGGCATCGGCGCTGCTCGACGACGCCGACGTGTCGCCGGGTACTTTGGTCACGCCGCCCCCCTCCGTCGGTGCGTTGGGAGTGTTCACCGCTCCCTGCGCCATAATGCTGGGAAGTGGAGAGAAAAGAAAAAACGATAGTACTAAAACAAATCCCCTTGATGCCATGATGATATCCTAAAAGCTCTGATGCCCTGTAAACTGCCCCATGCAGATCGAGGAAATCCCCGATGCACGTGGTGTGTATCATCCCCATACCGATCTCGTCTAAGGAAAAAGCAAATAAACGCGTGATACAAATAGGTCTCGCTTTTCACTTCAAGTGAACGACTTGGCGTGGACAGAAAATTCTTCCCGTTCCAGTTCGAAGTCATGAATCGACTTCAGAGCAGCGATGGACCTGTCCGCGCACCGGATGACCAAACGTTCAACGCATGTCGTCGAGGCTTGACGCCGCCGTTATCGTTTATCCCGGGGATATTTACGGTCACAACAATCTTGCTGGAAATAGATCTCGAACGGTGGCAACCCGCACCCGGGTACATAACGGATTGCCCGATCCTTGCTTTGTAGATGGCGGCGGCAGCAGCCGTCCGGAACCGAATGGCCGCTACTTCAAGGGCGCGGACGGCACGGTGTTCTGGTACTTATCCCAATGATCGAGAAGCTCCCGCACCACCAAATCCCCGACACAGTAGTTTGCCTCGAAGCCAGCGACCTGACCTGGACCCTCATCGCCCACGCTTTCCGTGGCGGACACACCGGGGGGCGGCTGCGTCAGATTAGACGCCGTCCGGAGCACCAGCATGCGTTGCAGGTCTACCAACCCGGCTTTGGACGCCACCAGCATCGCACCCGCCAGCGATTGGCTTTCCATATTGGCCATGGCGAACACTCCTTTGCCACCGGTCCACAACTTGACCCAATCCTCCGCCCAGCGCGTCCTTCCCGCCCCGTGCCAATAACGCAGTGTCCCCAGAGTTTCACCCATCAGAACAAACGGCGGCCGTTGCGCGTTCGGGAAACCTTTCCAAGCGGCGCGTGCTTGTTGGAGAGCGAGAGTATCGGGGATCTTCACGTCTTTAGTCATGTCGAAAGCCCATCGCGCCAGCCCCTGGTTGAGTTCCAAGGCCATGCTGAGCTTGCCAACATCGGTCATGCCACCAAAACTATTCGGATCATTCGGCAACAGATTTGGTTTGGAGGCACCGATGGCAAAAAGACCGTACGGCCAACCGGCCGGAATCTCCCGGTCGTCGAACTCACGCATCGCGTCGCCCTGCACTACCCACCGCGCCCACGCCGCGCTGCCCACAGAAGCCAATTTTGGGTCGGTGCCCGATATTCCGGTGAACAACCAGTAGGTTTTCGTGAAGTCGAAACGCGGGTCGAGCACCAGCGCCATCAATTGTTCGGCCGGACCGCCTAACATTGAACCCGCGTCTCCCCAAACCATGCCGTAGAGGCCATCCTTGTTGCGACGCAAAGGGTGCAGAGGGCCTTTGAGCGGAATCACCTCGTCCAGATGTTCGCGTTCGGCCCAGAACTGGAACTCGCCCGGAGCATCGCCGGTGTCATTACCAGGCTCGAAGTTTGCCACCACGATCACCTTGACCGGGATCGGCGCGACCGCAGGGCGCGGAAACGGCGGAACGGGCGGCTCCGCCGAAGAAAGGCGGCCAAGTGGTAGTGTCAGCGACAACCAGACGAACATCGTCACTCCGCAGAACAGTAGTCGATTCCCTTTTATCTCCATGAGGACGATTCCCTTGCTCCGGGTGAAAGCACCAGCTTTCCGAGCGGCCCCACTCCTATCGTGCGTCCTCCTGAACACAAGGCAAAAAACGAGGCAAATTGCGATTCATCTGCGAAATAACACCCTCTCTAGAATTTTTTCGACCGTTTCATTCCGCCTGGTCGCCTACACCGTGGGTGACCGCAGCCAGGGAGGGGCGGTGAGTCTGCGCGCGTACCATCTCGGCATCAAACAGGCGACGATCGCTTAAATACGACCGCGAACCACGGTAGCTTCTCACTTCGCCGGGTCGGCCACGTAGTCCTCGGGACTGAACGCGGGGGTCGTGATCGCGTAAAATTCCAGGTTGCTCCCCGCGTCTGCCTGGAGCGAGTGCCGTACGCCGGGGCGGATCACTGCCACCGAGCCAGCAACGACCGGCCGGGATTGATCCCCCAAGCGCACCTGCCCGCTGCCGCGCGTCACCAAGAAGATTTCCGTGGAAGCCTTGTTGTAGCTGGTACCCGTGGTGTGCCCGGCTTCCACCGTGAAGAACGCGAGGCTGCAATCGTCGTCTTTGGCCTGAGCAACGCGGCCGACCAGTGCGCGCAGGAGCAGACCCGGAGAAACCGTCAGCGGGGCAACGGCATCCTGTTGGAAAACCTCGGGTGACTTGGCCGGCGGGGTTGCCGAGGGCGAGTTGCCGGCTGCTGCGGTGGGCCGGGTCGCAAATTCCGCGCGGGTCAGCCGCGCGATGTGATCGGCAAATTTCGGATACTGTAGTTGCAATTCATCGCGGTAGCCGATCTCGAAATCCCGGGGGTCGAAGCCGGGCGCCAGCGTGTCGCCAAAGAAGGCGTAGGCGTCGGGTCCGCCGCCGAGGGGCCGGGAGCCTTGCCAGACGCCCCGGGGCACGACGAACTGCGGATGCTGGCCGTGGAGCACGTCCGGCCCGATGATCACGACCTCGCCGTGGCCGTCGGGATAGAGCAGCAGCATTTCGATGGGATCGCCGCCGTAGAAGTGCCAGATTTCGTCGGTTTGCAGCTTGTGCAGGGCCGAGAAATCATGGGTGGTTTCCAGAGCGTAGATGGCGCTGCCCGCCAGCCGGTCGCCGCCGTGGTAGCGGGCGGGAAGATTTTTGCCATCCAACGCGTCCGCGCTGTGGTAGGTCAGAGCGAACCAAGCGCCTTCCTGCGGGATCGGCTCCATATTCAACGCATCGATCAGTTGCCTGGCCGTGCCGGTGGGTTCCCCAAAAGCGGGTTGGGCCAAACACAGCGCGCAGAGCCAGAGGGAGAACACGGAGAGCAGCGTTTTCATTAGGCAGAGAAAAAAACAGGGCAACGCCTGTAGGGGCGAGCAATGTACCCGGCGCTTGTTCCGGGGCAATGCAATCCACGGGCAGGAAGTGTGCGCTGCCCGGAATTTCCATTGATTTGCCCGCTGCCCCGGCTAGTCGTTTCCTCATGATTATCATCAGGGAAAGGGCAAGGGCGCAGGATGGTTATTGCAACGTTATCGGGAACATCAGTCCTACTTTCGCACGCGGCGTTTCGGTATCCAAAGGTCTGGTGCTTTTGCTGGTCGCTGGGACGTTCTTCCTGGGTCTTCGCTGGGGACATGCCGCTGACCTGATTGAACCGAAGGTGTTGGTCATCGCCACCTACGAAGCCGGGAAGGATCGTGGGGACATGCCCGGTGAACTTCAGTACTGGGTCGAACGCGAAAACCTCGATCAATCCATCCAGGTGCCCGGCATCGAGCACCCGGTGCTGACCAACGGCAAAGGCCTTTACGCCATGATCTGCGGCACCACCTCCCGGTGTGCGGTGCAGATGATGGCCTTAGCGATGGATGCGCGTTTCGACCTGCATAGGACCTACTTTCTGCTCAGCGGCATCAGCGGGATCGATCCCGCCGCTGGCACCACAGGCAGCGTTGCTTGGATCACGCAGGTCATCGACGGCGACCCGATTTTTGAGATCGACAGCCGGGAGATACCTGCTTCATGGCCCTATGGCACCGTGGCGCTCGGCGCCAC
>CAXUFU010000005.1:0-3863 GCA_964250275.1 uncultured Chthoniobacterales bacterium
GACCACTGCGGGGTTGGGCTTGATCTGCGGTGCCATGGTCGCCGGCGCGGTCGTGCTGACGGTCTGCCCGCAGCGCCGAACCGAGGCTTGGCTAGCGGCGCTGACAATAGCTTTGACACTCAACGGATTTGCTTTCGGATCAATCGCAGGCTTTTTGCCCCAAACCTTCGGCTTGGCCCTGGCCGGCGGCGCGTTCGCGCTGCGCGGCCTGGAGATCGCCTGCTGCCGGCGCGGAGACGAACCGCCGGGCACCTGGGGGGGCACGTTCCCGCAGGCGCTTTGCCTGGCGGCGGCCATGCTTTGCTATTCAGAGCTGACGCCCTTTCTCATCGCGGGTATGGCCGCGAGCTACCTGCTTCCCTGGCCGAAATCTGGTCTGGGGCGAAGTGTGTCTCAGACGGGCGCGAGGCGCTGCCAGCGAGCGGGTAGGCTGGCCGTCCTGGGCCTGCTCCTGACCAATTTCGAGTGGGCGCGCGTCGTCCAAGCCATCCAGTTGCAGTTGCGTTTACGCGCCGGAGGTCCGGTCGATTGGCAATGGTGGGAATATCCGGCGCATGCCCTTGGTCTGCGCAGCGGCGCGGGCGATGGGCCGGCGTGGTACTTCACCCAAGAGGGTTGGGGGCTCCTGCCAGGATTGTTTATCGTCGCTCTCTTCGTGGGTTTTCTCTGGACGGTCGCCGGGTCGGGTCGAGCGTGGCATCCCCGTTGGCTCGGCTTGTGGCCGACGGCCGGATTAGTTCTAATGTATGTCGCGGCTTTTTTGTTTTTCCGCTATGTCTCCCGTTCGCCTTGGCCGGACCAACCAGGCTCGAGTCATTTGGTCGGGCAGACCTTCTATCAATTGCGTCTGAGCCACTGGAGCAGCCTCCCGTTGCTGGCCTGTTTGCTGGTGGGGCTCATCGCCCTGGGTCGTTTGGGCAAAAAGGCCGGCCGCGGAGTTGTGCTCGTTTTGCTTTTGCTCTGGTCCGCCGGCGGCTTAATCGCCAACTATCAGCTTGGAGCGTTCCGGGCGGATGCCAGCTTACGGTCGGCAGGTCAGGGCCGGGATGCCTTTATGCCTTACGTGGAATGGCAGGAATCGCTCTCCGACATTGCGCGGACGGACCTGATCTACCTGGACATGACGAAGCCGGAAGATTATCTGGCGCGGCAGTCGGTTTGTTATTATTTGCAGGATCGGCGGCTCGCGTCCAGTTGGGAGACAGACGGCTACATCAATCCTTGGCTGCCGCGTGACCGACCCATGCCAGGGCGGGAGCAATGCGACTGGATCATTTGCCGGTCGGTTGTCCAGGCTCCGCATCCACCGGGATACCTCATGATCACCCCCACACTGCGGCGTTCTCTGATCCTGGTGCAGATGGATTGTCCTTATGGGCGCGAAACCAATGGCAAAGACTGGTGGTGCTGGACGGGAAACCGGCTGCACTTTGAATATCAGGCGAAAGGACCGCGCCCGCAGCACGTCCGTCTCAGCTTTACCTACCATCCTATCACTGAGCAACGAACGCTCACGGTACAACTCACCGGCGCGGGGATGAAGCAAACACGGGAAATCCCCATGCTGGCGGGAGATCATCCTGATGTCACAATGCCATTGGCTTGGCAGGGTGATTTCTTGGCCATCGACTTCTTTTGTTCTCAACCCCCAGTCCGCGGTCCAGCGTCCGATCCGCGGGACTTCTCCTATCAGATCATTAACCTTTCCTTAGTCCCAGTGGATTGATCGCCTGGCCTCCTCCGGGGGTGGCGAGTTTCCCGGCCGCTACGGGGGTTCTATGGCATCGGTTGGAAGAGGATCTCGTGGAAGTAGAGACCCAGCGTCCGGCCGTCGAGCGTGCGGCCGGTCGGGTCGGCCGCGGCGGGCGAAGAGGCATCGGGCAATTCAAACTCCAGGACGGCGCCGGCGGGAGCGAGCGAGCGGTTCCACAAGGCAGGGGGAATGGTTAGCTTGATCAAGGCCGGATTGGTGACGCGCAGTTCGGCCGCGAGCGGCTCTCCGTCGAAGAGCACGCGCAACCGTTGCACGGCCTCCGGCTTGGGCGGCAGGAACGGCACGGCGTCGAGCGTGAGTTCCATTCCACCCGGCCCGGCCCCAGCGGCCGCCCGGAAGCGCAACGCGGCAAGTTTGGCCTCGGTCCAGGTTCCCCCGGCCTCGGCCGAGCTCCAGCCGCCGAGGATGTATGCGGGCGCGTTGCCTCCCGGCGTGAAGCGAAGCACCGCCGCGCCGTCGGCAGCGGTGGAGTCGAGGGTGGGGATGGCCACGTCCAGGCGCACGCCGTTGAGCAGCCGGAAAGGTCCGGTTGCCTCTTGGCCTGCGGCACGGTTTTCAGCCGCCGCGGCCAATAGACCCTGCTGGAAACGGGCGAGTGCCGTCGCCGATGAACTCCAAGCCTCGTGCGTCACGTCCACGGCAAAGCTCCAGTTGCGGCCCGTCCGCGCCTCACTTTCCGGGACGGACGCCCAGCCGTGCTCTTCAGAAAACGTCACCGCCCACGCGGCGGGCACCGCAAATTGCGCATCCGCGCGCTCGAGCTGCAAGGCCACGCTCGCCGCGATCGGCCAGGCTTCCGTGGGGAAGTTCAACAGCTTCAGACCGCTCGCATCCGCGGTCTTGATGGCCCGGGCGGTGGCGTCATGCATGGCGAGGTCCGCAGCATGGATCGGATCGCTGACGCGGTAGGCCGGCGCGGCGAGGAAGAATGCCACCAGCGCCAAGGCCGGCGGCAGGAGACGCCCCACCAAGCCGAGCGCTGGCGCGCCCTGATCCTGGGCCGGACGCGAGCGGGAGCCAAACCAGCCGCAGAGCTCGGCCCAGGCGATAAGCAATCCAAAGTAGTATATGCCAAAGTTGCCCCAGGCATTGTAGTAGTACATCAGTCCGTCCTGAATCGTGCCCCAGTAGAGGGTCAGGCCAAACACCGCCAGGAGGAAAATGGCCGCCCAGGCCAGAAACGGTCCGCGTTCCGGGCGTAACGCCGGTTGACCCTCCGTTTGCGGTTGTCTCGTCCCCGCCCGCCGCGCCTGCCGTAGGCCGGCGACCAGCACGATCATCACTACCAACGCCCAGCCCGCGTAGAGCGCGGCGTAGCCTTTGAAATAAGCCACGATGCCAGCGCGATCGTACCTGTGAAAATCCATCTCGCCGGCTGCATAGGGCGAGTAGGCGCCGAACTGCAGGAAGTAGAGCAGCGAGTGCAGCCAGGATTTGTGTTCGTTCTGATGCAAACGCATGTGCCGCAAAATGGCGGCGAAATTGCTGTCCGCGCCCCACCACAGATCAAGCACCAGCGGCAACGCGAAGAGCGCGATGATCCCGCTCGCGAAGACCAGCGACCCACGATGCGCCCGCCAGACCGCACCAGGCCGCCATCCATACGCCGCCACCAACCCGGTGAGTGCCAGCAGCGTCAGAGGCACGACGAAAAGCGGCTGAGCGATGTGGGCATGGACCAGGACGCCGCCAGCGAGCGCCACCAGCGGCAGATCGGCGCCCTGCCCGGCGGCGACGCTGGCGCCTGCCGCCAGCAGACACAAAAGGGGCAGCACCACGGCCTGGGCCGACCAAGTGCTCGAGAAGGCCGAGCTGCCCCGCAGAACGTCCCAGGAAGGAATCCGCGCGGGCGCCGCAAAGTGCAGCGCGCCCAGTACCAGCGCGCCGCAGAGAAATGGCCACCGCACCCGCGCCGGCAGCCAGCGGATGAAGACCGTCAGCGAGGCGGAGAAAAAAAACACCATCAGCGCCAAATGCGCGAGCACCTGTCCATTGAACGGGGCGGGGGACCAGTGCAGCAGGTCATAGAACAGCCATTCCCCAAGCGCCTGGACATAGAAGAGCACGGGGCCGGGATGATGAAATCCCC
>CAXUFU010000005.1:3873-8656 GCA_964250275.1 uncultured Chthoniobacterales bacterium
GCGGGAATAGCTGCCGTACAAAGCATGGAAGTGCTTGGCTTGATCGATCGCGAGCGAGTTGGCGGCCAGGTCCCAATACTCGTAGTAAGGCTGGGAGAAGAAAAACGGCGCACTGTTTGCCACCAACAGCAAAAAGATCACGGAGGATAGCCCCCAGGTAACGGCGCGATGCATGGCCATGTTTCGGAGCGTCTATTCCAGCGTGAAAGCCAGGTCTTTCACTCCCAGCGCCAACGTGCGGGGATCGTGCGGCGGATGCAGGCCCGGTTGGCGGCTGTGAAAGGTGATGGTGTGGACCCCGGGAGTAATGGGCACGCGCAAAGTTTCCGGGACCCAATCGGTCGTCGGCGCCGTGACCGTGGCGGCGAGCGCGCCGTCGAGCATTACATCGATGCTATTGCCCGGCGTCACCAAGGACATTTGCGCGGTGATGATCAGCGTGCCGGGCCGTTCCGCCGCGGCTTGGATGGTACCGTCGCCCGCGCTCCAGTACCACCAGTCCTTGCCATCGGTCTCCCGCTCGTACCAACCCGTCTCCTGTTTTGTAAATAGTGGCTGCGCCGCGTTCGACATGCGAATATGCGCAAACTTGAGCGTGATTTCACGGTCGTCCGTCGAACCGGGGATGACCTTCGATGGATTGAAATCCTGCGGCAGCCAGAACTCGAGGCTTAGCTCCTTCGGACCGCTGGCCTTGAAGAGCGCGAGGTTGACGTCGAACGGACCGCTGTGCTCCAGGGTAAAATCACCGGGTGCACCACCTTCAAACTGGTACCGCACACGATACGGATAGTTGATTCCCCGCTCCTGAGGCGCCAACCCGTCGAGGTGCAAAATCGGCTCGAGCGCCGCGTCCACTGGCAGCAGGAAGGAGACGTGCCGCTGCGCCCAGCCGTCCCCGTAGATGCCGTCCAGGAAGGGTTGCGGCAGACGGTGCGGCCCGGTGAAGGCAAACTCCGGGGCCAACAAATCCTCCATCCGGTACAGGTAGAGGTCCCGCATGGAATCACGTCCTTCCATGATGCCGAACAGCTCATGGTACCAATGGAAGTGATTGAGCGGGACCAAATCTGGCTCCAGTCCGTTGGTCCGCGAAGATGAGATCAGGTAGATTCGCTTGTTGGTACTCAACAGGTGTGCCATGGCGGGGTAATCAAACGATGGCGCATAGGCAAATTTCCCTTTGTTCGCGTAGTACTTGAGGTCGTTGGACACGATGCCGTTGTCGGTCACGACGCCGACGTTGCCGGTCCGCCGGTTGAGGGAAATGAGATCTTCGCCGATCGATTCCATTGGCGGACGAAACCCCGGCAGCCGGACCAGCGGCGGGAAAGTCGCGCCCAGCCCGCAGCCGATCAAGAGCGCCGCGCCGGTAGTCGAGAAGGCCGCGGGATCGGCCCAGCGCGCCAAGCGCAAGCTCAAGGCATGCAGACCCAGCACGGCAAACGAGCAGTAAACCGGCACGTAATACATGTTGTATTTGCCGAAGATATACATCACCAGAAAGATGTAGATGACCGTGCTCGCGCCGAAGATGACAAAGAGCACCGCTTTTTGTCCTTGGCGCAAGGCATACAACGCGCCGACAACCGCCAGCATAAGCACGGGAACTGCCACCGCGGTCGAGCCCCAGGGGTCGAGTAAATTATGCTGCACCTGCAAATAAAAGCGATCCCAGGTGCGGTGCGTGATCAGGCTTTCGTAGAGGTAACCCCACTGTTGCCCCGTCCGGCAGCCGAGCACGTACTGGCTCCAACCGCCGCAATTGCGCACGCTCGGGATTAGCCAGCCAAGGAAGAGCAGACCGAAGAGCAGCGCCCCCAGGAGCACGCCTCGCCAACGGCCTTTGAGCAGGACGATGAGGTTAACGATAATGACGACTGGCGCCAGAAAGTAGAGGGAGAGTTGCTTGACCCCTAGTGTCACGGCAAACAACGCCATACCCGCGCAAAACCAGCCGGGTCGATCAAGACCGTAGAGCAGCGCGCACAGGGTGAGATAAACAAAAAAGCTGCCCTCCGGATCGCTCACGGGCCGCAGCCCCGTCAGCCAAAAGCCGTAAGTGAAAACACTCAGTGCCGAGGCCAGGAAGGCCAGCCGCGCGTTGCCCGCGCAGACCAGCCGCAGCAGGTAAAACAAAGGGATCGCCGTCAAGCAGGAGAACAAAGCGCCGGCCAGAGACAAAGCGGTTAGCTCGTCGTGGACAAAGAAGTTCACCGCCCGGCCGAGCAACACAAAATAGTATTGTCCCGGCGGATGCGGGTTGTTGTGGGGGATCTGGAATTTGATCAGGGCGGTGGCAAAATTGGCGGCGTCAAATTCGTCGATGCCATGAGTCAAAAACGGCAGGCGGGTGGCCAGCGCGGCCAGGACGAGGAGCCCGAGCCAGAGCTCGGAACTGGTGAAACGGCGCAAACGGCGCGGCGGAGGATCGGCGGCGGTCATGTCAGAGCGGGAGAGGAGCGGAACCTAGCGTGAAGACGAAGCAAGCTGAAGAACAGATTTTCCTCGTCTCGGAGCGGACAGGAGCAAAGCGGTCGTTTGTGAACCGAGATAGAGCGCGCTCTCTGGGCAGTCCCATCGGTGTTCCTCAGGGCGGCAGCGCTAGAGCTGCCGCTCCGGAGCGCGGAGTACCGGTGGGACCAGTAAGCGTTCGGTCAGCACGCAACGCCCGCCACCAGGCCGTTTGTGAAAACTTTTTCTAAGTCCGACAGGCTCCTAAGAGAGAGCAACAGGCATCTTTGGCGTCTGCTGGACATCCTCGCGCGGTAGTTGGAGGCTTGGTCTTTCCCGAACGATGAAAAATTGCACCGCTTCTATTTTGATTCTCACTGCGGCGCTAGCCTGCGGGGCTGGGCGTCTCCTGGCCCAGGCACCGGCGGGATTTGCCCCGCCACCCGCGGCCGGCGTCAACTTCTATAACAGCCAAGGCAACGGAAACGATTTCCACGAGATGAAGCCACTCCGGGCCATCGGCTTCACCGATGTGCACGGCGGGGTGGCGTCATTTAGCAACGGCAATCTCGTCCTGACGCCCGAGCCTGCCAGCGATGGCTCGCAGGTGTTGCTCCGAGATGTCGTGCTGCGGGAGGCAGCCAACGAACAGGCCCGCGACATGGGCTGCCGCGTCGTTCTGCCGGCTAACTACCGCACAGGCAACGCTATGCTTGGCCTGCTGCTGCGTTTCCGCAACAACGGGTCCGGGCTGGTGTTGACCTTCACGCCGGATGCCGCGGACGCCCTGACGGTGTACTCCTCCGCCGAGGGTGCTCTCACCCAGCGGGGAGCCACCGGGTTAAGCAGCCCGTACGATCCCACCCACGCGATCGCGTTGGAAGGGCGCGTGGTGGCCAATGCCGCCGTAGCGCTCACGGTGACAGACCTCGCCAACAGCCGGATCCTCGGGTTCCTCAACGTCCCGCTCGACTTCGGTTTGCTGCCCGCCGGTGGCTTCGGCCTCGCCACCTGGATGACGGCGCCCGGCCACGGCACCATCATGGTGAGCAGCGTGCAAACTTACCCAGTGACAGTGGTGGTTTGCGATGGCGACTCGTTAACCTCGGGGGAAAACGACAGTATCGGTAAGGGAACCGCGAGCCCGCTGGCCACGACTTACCCCGGCGTCGTGCAAAAGCTGATCGGCAATCGCTACCACGTGTTCAACCTAGGCATCGGCGGCCTCGTGGTGAACCAGATCGCCAACGACGCCCCGACGCGGGTGGACGCGCTGCTGGCCCCGGCGGAGCAGCCGCCCATCATTGTCATGCAGGGCGGCACGAACGACTTCGGGATCGATGGCTCGATCAAGCCGCCCATGACGGTGGAGCAAGCGGCGCAGAAAGTTTACACACGGCTCCAGGCCTTTTGGAAAGCGCGGCGCGCGGCCCGGCCCGACGCGGTCGTGGTGGACATCACCAACACGCCCGCGGCGCATCCCGTTTATATCCGGAACCTAGGCTCTAAGACGGGGTTCAACGAACGGCGCGACGCGCTGAACGCGCTGCGCAAGAAACCTCCCACGCCGGTGGACGTGCGCCCCGACTGGCTCGTTGATCTGACAACCGATCCGCACATCGGGCAGGATGGCGACGAGCAGGACGCCACCTATTTTGCCGCCCGGGACCAGACGCACCTGACCGGCGCTGGCTACGCCATCGTCGGGGCCGCGGTAGCGGCGGTGATCCAAAAGATCGGCGCAACGGTCAGCGTGCCGCCCGCAGTGCCTGGCGGCCTGTTCGCGCAGCCGGTGGCTGGCGGAGCCTTCGACCTGTTCTGGAACTACGGTGTCGACAGCAAGCTGGGTTACCAGATTTTTGCGTCGCTCGATCCCGACCGCTTCCCGGCTGCGCCCATCGCCACGGCGCCTGCCTACGCCACCTATTTTCCTGTGACCGGCTTGGAGCCGAACCGCGCGTACCGTTTTGCCGTGCGTGCGCTGAATGCCGCTGGTGCTTCGGGGTTCGCGACGACAGCGGCGGAAGCCAGCGGCCCGGCGCCCACGGTGAATTTGACGGGCGGCTTCGGTTCCGCCGCGGCGATGCTGACTGCCAACGGCTTCGGTGGATCGCCGCCCCTCGCAGGGTCGGTGCTGCGCCTGACGGACGGCGGCACCGACGAGACGCGCTCGGTCTGGTGGAACGCCGCGCAGAATATCGCCCGCTTTTCCACTGAGTTTGCCTTCCGGACCACCAAGGCGTCGGGTGACGGCTTCACCTTCGCGATGCAGCGGGTGGGTCTGACGGCGCTGGGAGGCACCGGCGGAAACCTCGGCTACGAGGGAATT
>CAXUFU010000005.1:8677-18748 GCA_964250275.1 uncultured Chthoniobacterales bacterium
GGCGATCAAGTTCGACCTTTATCCCAATGCAAGCACCACGGGGTTATATCGCAACGGCGCTGCGCCCGGCGACAGCACAGCTCCCACCAGCAATGCTTCCGGCTCGATCTCGGTGGCGAGCGCTGGCCTCGACTTTCACAGCGGCAACGTGTTCCGGGTGCGATTGAACTACGACGGGGCCGTTCTGACCGAGACGATCACCGATCTTGCCACGCGGGCGTCGTTCACGCAGAAGTATCCAGTGGACCTGCCGGCCGTGCTTGGTGGCTCGACCGCGTTTCTGGGCTTTACCGCCTGCGACGGCGGGGTCACCGCTCAGCAGGAAATCTTGTCGTGGAGTTACACGGCAGCGTCCCCCGCCGAGCCAAAAAGCTAGAGTACTTCCCCGAAAACAAGCCGAAGGCACTGCGTCCAGCCCGCCCAACCGGAAGGCTTCGCTCGCTGGATTGCGTTGCTGAGTCTGCCGCGTACGCTGCCAGTCGGAGAAGCCTTGGTCGATGCGTGCATAGTTGTCGAAAATAGGGGTCAGTCAACATGCGTCGAGAGTCAGAATATTTGAGTGAGCCCTGTTCGACCCCTATTCCCCCTCGCTTGCTTCCCGGGACACAACCGGGCGGGCACGATAGGATTTTCAACAAAAACGATTGACGCACCGCGCGTTTTTGGCTTTGATCGCCCTCGTTCGCATAAAGACAACCCAATTCAGGGTTCTGGTATTCGGGGCGGGCGCATTTGCCCACTCACTTAGGCGACATCGCAGTGTCCGCTGTTCGAAGGGAAGTCTCCTGGCTTTGGGCTTGTATTACTCCTCTATATGATCAATCACTTTTTTCGCTTCCGCTGCATTCTCCAAGCTTCGCAAACATTGTTAACATCGAAGGTCACAATGAAGCAAAGGTGGAAAAACCTCGTACCTAGATGTTTAGTCCCAAAGAGTGACGGTGCGGGTTGATCTTAAAGCGGTGGGGTTCTTTTTGCCAGCAGCGACAGATATATTGAAAAGGAGTGAGGCCAGCCAAAGTTTTGAGGCGTTTGGCGAAGTTGTAGGCGTTGAGGAAGGCGGTGAGGTGTTCGCGTAACTGGGCATGGTTGTCGTAGTGATAGGTGCGCACGGTGGCCTCCTTGAGGGTGCGATTCATGCGTTCGACCTGCCCATTGGTCCAGGGGTGGTTGGGTTGGGTGAGGCGGTGCTCGATGTCGAGCTGGGTACAAGCCAGTTAGAAGGAGTGTACGCGTTGAGTTTGATCCGGCGCGGCCCCCTCCTGGGGTTCGTCGAGTTGGGCGCGACGGCGCTGGAGCTGGACGAAGTGGATGCCATTGTCGGTCAGGACGATATGGATTTTGTAGGGCACGGTCGCCACGAGTTGGCGCAGGAAATCGGCCGCCACCCGTCTGGTGACCTGGGAATGGAGTTGGGCGAAGGCGAACTTCGAGGTGCGGTCGACGGCGACCAGGAGGTAAAGTTTGCCTTCCTCGGTGCGCACCTCGGTCAGATCGATATGGAAGTAGCCGATGGGATAGGCCTTGAACTTCTTTTGGGCCGGAGCCTGGCCCTCGAGGTTGGGTAAGCGGCTGATGCCGTGGCGTTGAAAACAGCGATGGAGCGCCGAGCGGGTGAGTTGAGGAATGCTCGCTTGCAAGGCGTAGAGGCAGTCGTCGAGCGCCAGCAGGGTGTGTTTGCGAAAGGCCACGACGATGGCTTCCTGCTCGGCGGTGAGCGTGGTGGAACGAC
Source organism: uncultured Chthoniobacterales bacterium (assembly GCA_964250275.1). Lineage (GTDB taxonomy): Bacteria > Verrucomicrobiota > Verrucomicrobiia > Chthoniobacterales > SZAS-18 > CAXUFU01. Next base: position 10,410 of record CAXUFU010000005.1, read on the forward strand.
GCACCTTGGGGCCCATGGGAGCGTCCTCAACAAAGGCGCGTTTGCGCCACTTGAGCACGGTCTTGGGGTTGATGTCGTAGCGAGCGGCCAGTTTGATCAGGCTCTCTTGACTATGTTGGATCGCCCGACGCACTGCCGTCGTCGTGCGGGCGCAGTCGTGTAGTATTTGTCCCATAGATCGTTCGGTTGTAGCACCACTCGGCGCCCCGCACCATCACTCTTTGGGACTAAACACCTAGACCATTACCTGCTGAGTTAATTGATGACAACTAACGTGTGGCGATACAGTCACTCTAATTTGTGAATTATCCGTCTTTCGGTCGTTGTTCGTTAATAGGTGCCGCTGTTCCCGTGTTATTGGTCGCGGTTACCTGTATTGGGATTCCCCTGCCTGCAGAGTTCATGATTACGTGTTGTCCGTTCATCTTGATTCTATCCGCCGTTCCGCCCGGTGCACCACTCAAAGTCTATGTCGGTGCGTGGCTCATCCTCTGTGCTTCGAACGTACTCTGCTATGTCCTTGTGTCACACGTTATCTTTTACCTCTGGCGATGGTGGAATCAATAGCATGTACTTGCCCGTCCACGGCCGTTGGCTGCAGCCTGACCCGAGCGGGTTTGCTGGAGGGGACTTAACCTGTACCGGTACTGCGGGAATGATCCGGTGGACAGCAGCGATCCAAGCGGCTTGGACGCTGAACCTGATTTAACCCCGGATTATGCCGAGACCGGCGGTGGTCCAGGCGACGATGACGACAATCTGCAGTTGTCTCCATATACGCCGACGGGAAGCCACATTCCGGAACTTACGAAGGAACCGGTACCGTTGACGGTTTAACCGGAACCTTTGCACGTGCCACTAACCCGGACGGATCTTCGGCTCCGCTGCCGCCGACCGTCATTGTGTTCCCTGGCTTCGGTGGCGGATACAACACGCCAGGTTTCTCCAACTACGATCTTCATATGGGAGTGGGTGATGGGGACAATGTCTTCGTTGCAGATCGGGACAACATTGGAGCTGCGGCGCAGTATGCGCAAAATATGTCAGGTTTGGGTGCACCAGGGATCGGAATTGTTGGCTATAGCCTTGGAGGTGCTGCTGCGGTGGACTTGGCCAACCTCCTGGGGCTAAGTGAGACCTATGTCGACGAATTGATGACGATCGATCCCGTCACGCTCTTTGGAGGTCCTTTGAGTATCGGGCGAAATGTTGGTACGTCGGGAAACTACTACGAGCAGAACGGAGGTCTCGGCGGCCTACTCCCGTGGTTTCTGGGGAATTTTGGGGGAACTGTAGTAAACGGCGCCGGGTTCAACCAACCGATAAATACGTCACACCCTAAAATGCCGGGCGCGGTTTTTGGCGTTCATGGCGGAGGATAATACTAGGGCATCGTGTAAGAGAAAACTATGAATAGAAATAGACTGTCCGGACTCCCCATTTTCTTCGTGCTGTTGGGATCTTTTAATATAGCCGCACTTCGTGCCTCAGCGCAAGCAGTATATTATGGATCGGTCAAAGCTAAAGATTCGGGTCGAATGATGAGCAACGTCAGGGTCGATGCTGTGTATACGCCGTTCACATTTTTCCAATTGACAAAGCCTGATATAATCCTCGCATCTACATACACCAATAACGCCGGGACGTTTGTGTTAACTGTCCCTGCATCGGCAGGACACAAAGCAAGTTCTCTATCAGCCACGAAGATCGCTGCAACGGTCAGAACCGACGGTCGCTTAGATCACCCAAACCAACGGAAGTCAAACACGCTTCTTGTTACCACGTATCCGTGGCATTCGCCAGAGGCACTTCTAAAAGCAATGGGATTGGAGCATCGACCGGTGCAGTAACGCAGATGGGGCATATCGGGTAGGGGAATACCGGCCAGTCAACATCTCGGCCTCTTCGCTGTTACAAGGCGATTCCCGTCGAAGGCCGGACGGACGAGTTTTATGTCCCGCTGGCCAATTACGTGCACCTCAACCCGGCGCGGGCTGGGGTGATCGCTGCCTAAAGCAGCAGCAATTCCGACGTAACGGGTATGTCCTATGGAGTGGGGGGAGGATGTTTGCATGAGAAGTGAATGAACATGCATGACCGGTTGCGACGACAAACCCTTTCACCATAGCGACGGTGGCGAAGAAGAAAGATCGATTTACGGTTAGACTTGGGGTTGATCGTCGCGCGGCTCGCGCGTGGGTGATGGAGTCACCGAGACAATAAGGACGATCAGAAAGAAGAAAATGTTTGCAAAATTGTTGAAAGGCAAAGAATATGTAGAATGCGTGAATTGAACAGAGTCGTAGCACAGTTCTTTGCGGGCGGGCCGTACCGTTTCCTTGTGTTCTTGTTGTTTTCGGCTGGTTTTTTGGCGTTTGCGATGTGTGCCGATTGGGAGAAATTCCATCGTGCACCCATTCGGGCGCAGTGTACGGGGTACTCCTGTTTCCTTTTTTACGTGGTCGGGGCCTGCTGGTATGGCTATCGCATCCGCCGTGGTACTTGGAGAATTTTTTGGGAGCGCGTCCTTTCGGGGCACAACACGAAAAGACAATAAGGCTTTGCACAATAGCGTGGACAGCCAGTTTATGTACCAGGCCAACAACCGGGTGAGTGAGGTTTGGGAGCATCACGGAGGCTATGATCCGAATGCGACGACCTGGCCGGGGAGCAACATCAGCGCTTTGATCTACGCCTACGCGCCCGATGGGCAGGAAACGTGGGGCGCCCGGCAACCTGACGGTGGCGCCAGCGGCAGCGCGCTCGAAGACGGCGAGGGGGAGAACTATGCCTACAATAGCGATAGCAGCATCGCCGGCTTTGGCTACCGCAGCGCCAACACCCAGCAGACGCCCAATAGCCAGGGCGACAGCAACGCGGAAGCCCCGGTGGCCGGTCCCGGCAGCTACGGCAACAACTACACCTACGACGCGAGTGGCAATCGCACGCAGGCCAACCAGATGGGCGCCAACATCAGCTACGGCGCCGATGGGGAAAACCGGTATGACGGTTCGCTCTACGACGGCAACAGCAACACGACCGATTCGGCGGTTGGCTGGACCTACGCCTACGACGCGCAAGGCCAGATGACCTCCGCGACGCGCCAGAGCGATGGTTTTGGGATCGGCTTCGCTTACGACGGCCTGGGACGCTTGGTCTATCAAGGCAGCCCGGCGGGCACGACCATCTTCTGCTACGCCGGCAAGCGGCGGATCGAGGAGCGTTCCACCAACGGGAACACGTCGCTCTACCGCTATTTCTTTGACTCGCCCAAGTCCGACGAGATCGTCTTCCGCCAGACGTCCAACGGGCAGGAATACGGCGGCACCCGCCTCTACTACCAGTACGACGCCCAAGGCAACACGACCCATGTCAGCAACGACGCGGGCCAGGTGGTCGAGCAATATCTCTACGACGCGTACGGCAAGCCGTACGTCTACAACGCCGCTGGGACGTACCTGGGCCAGGTCGGCACTCAGGACAACCGCTATCTTTTCCACGGCGCGTCGGCGTACGAGTGGCTGTCAACGCCGGGCCTGTACTACTGCCGCCACCGCATGTACCTGCCCGTCCACGGCCGCTGGCTGCAGCCTGACCCGAGCGGGTTTGCAGGAGGTGACATCAACCTGTACCGTTATTGTGAGAATGATCCCGTGAATAGTAGCGATCCGAGCGGCTTGGACGCTGAACCTGATCTTACCCCGGATTATGCCGAGACCGGCGGTGGTCCAGGCGATGATGACGACAATCTGCAGATTTATCAAGACACGCCAACGGGCAGCCACATTCCTAGTACGTCTTATACCGTCGGAGGTTACACGATGGAGAGCAACGCAGTCTTAGGGGCAACAACGACGTCTTCTCCGCCTGGTGGTGTCAATTTCGAGGGCTACACCGCAGATGGGGTACCAGTTGCTCAGGCGACGTCCGTTTCTGCTTATCCCTCATATCCAATTAATCAGGATTACCCAACAAACCCCATTGCTGTCGGCGCCATTGACCTCGGCTGTTTTGTAGAAGGCGTGATTGGGAATGCTATTGGCGTAACTACAGGCGCTATTCTCTCTTTAGCCGGGGTACTTGACTTTAATGCTGACGCTATCCAGGAAGGCTCTCAACTTTTCTTGGAAGGCCTGCTTCCCCGCTACGGCTTGTACGCAGGGCCGGGTTGGGGCATACCTGAGACATACCTAGGTTTGGCTCCAATGTTGTCTCCTATAGATGTGGCAGCTTACAATCATGACGTCAACTATTTTGACAGTCACTCCTTAAGTTCAGCAGATGCAGTGTACGCGTCGCAACTGAATGCAAATGCGCAGTTGGTCTCCGGTGCTGCCTCAGGTTCCGTCGGTGTATTTGGAACTATTTACTCCCAAGGGATCGCTTTAATTTATGCCGGAGGTCATTGATTTCTGTGTGGGGGAACGCGCATAAGGATGTGTAGCCGCAATAAGCTAATTAGACTGCCGCTCACATTGATGCTGCTTAGAGTCGCATGCGGGATAGCAATGATTGTCGCTGTACTCCTGGGATTCGAAGGAAGCGTAGCCGACCTGCTTCTCCTCATAGGTTTTATCAGTGACATTGCTGACGGGATGGTGATGAGACGCCTTGGTATTACCTCGCTTTCTTTACGGCGTGGTGACACTCGTGTCGACATTCTTTTTTACACCTGCGCTATTTGTGCCGCGACACTAAAATCACCAAAGATTACTGCGCAGTGGTTTCCGTGGATGGAAGCTTATTTATGTCTCTTTGTTCTCCGCAACAGGGTTGACTACTATCGCTACCATGCATCGCCTTCCTACCACATGTGGTCCGGTAAACTTTGGTCTTTGTGTATCGTGATTGTTTTACTCGCTGCTTTCTCGGGACTTAGTTATCCGATCCTGATGAAAATAGCTTTCACCTTCTACGCAGTAAACACCGCTGAAGGTGTGGTTGTTAGCTTTCTGCTACCAGCGCCCGGCAGCGATATTCCTACTGTATTGCATGCGCTTCGCCTCTATCAGGAGGACAGAGGGGAATAGAGGTCAATCGAAATATCTTGACAAACAGGCTCTGAGAGCCCAAAGTTTACCCCATGGTGCGTAATGTCCGTTTGGAGTACGGCGGGGCGTTCTATCACATCATGGCGCGGGGCAATCGTCGGCAGCCGATCTTCTACGCGGATGAAGATCTCCACTTCTGGCTCGCCGCTCTGGCCGAGGCCTGCGGACGGACGGATTGGTTGGTGACCGCTTGGGTGCTGCTGGACGATCATCATTATTTGGTCCTGGAAACACTGGAGCCCAAACTGGTCGCGCGCATGAAGTGGTGGCAAAACGCCCCGGTACAAAGGTGCCAAAGTCTTGTCAGCAGATGTTGACTGGCCCCTATTCGACCTCCCTTTACGGTGATCCCTCTATACTCAAGCTTGTATCTTCGCTTTCAGCCGCTGAATGTATTCAGCGGCTAACAGTGGCAATGGGCCCTGAATCTCGAGTAGCTGGGCTGCTGCAGCTACGAGGCAGCTCGAAGCGGTTTGTGGGTGAAGTACAAGGCAATCGCCTTTACCTTAGGGCGCAATCGCTCGGTCGAAACTCCTTACAGACAGTTTGCATCGCAACGATTAATTCCACCAACGGAGGAAGTACTATCGTCGGTGAATTAGCAATGGATCCAGCGGTCCGTGGGATGCTACAGGTCTGGGGAGTAGCGGTAGCCCTGATTGGTCTGCCTACCTTCATTATGCTGACTAATAAGGTGGCGCGAGGGGACATTCGCTGGGCTGAGTTGCGAAGAGGTGATTACAGATTAGAGCTGACTGTCCTAGGGATTATGGCTGGCTGGGGTGCTATCGTTTTGTTTGGCAGAGGTGCCGCTCGAGGGCAGAACGAATCTTTAAAGCGTTTCTTGATGCTTACGTTGGAAGCTGAGGATCAAAGCGACGTCGAAGGAGAGGGGGAATAGGGGTTCAGTCAACATATCTTGACAGTAGGGCTCGAAGAGGCCAGAGTTGGTTGTGTGGCGCGCAGTGGCCGTGTGGAGTACGCCGGGTCGTTCTACCACCTCGTGGCGCGGGGCAATCGGCGTCAGCCGATCTTCTGCGCGGACGAGGATCGCCAGTTCTGGCTCGCTGCTCACCGGCTCTTGGCTTGCAACGCCCCCGGGCTTTGCGCGAGCAACACCAAAATACTGATTGTTACCAAATGACCAGGAGTGTTTATCATATTATTCTAGGTATGACCCTGACGTTTGCGGTACAGCGTTGTGAGGGAAACCCGGCTCCGGCGAGATCCGTTTATCTGCGGACCACGGCTGGTCTTTTCTGCTACGGCGGTAAATCCCACCGATGGACAATAATACTGTTCGTAACGCCAGTCAAAAGCACGCCCGTGGGTGGGGCGCTTTACTTGCGAGCTTGTTTTCAGAATCCGAAGGTGGGCCAGCCCTCAATGGTCGTTGAAAGCAGCACGCTTGCGAAGCCGGTTGGCAAACTTGGGATAAGACTCGAGTCGCCGGCGGTGACCGGGATGCAAGACAGAAAGGCGTACCAAGTGATCGTCAGTGTTTACGCAGATAAGGCGCACATGAGATTTTTAGGCGTGCATCGGCAAGCCATTGAGTACCACAACATAGGCGATCCTGAAGCGGCTTTGCAAAATGTGCGGGCGCAAAATAGGGGTTAGTCACTCGAAGACGGACAGAATAGGCGTCAGTCACGGCACCATATACAGGCGATACCCTGCCATCGGACACGCTTTCACCTGATCCCGTCTCCTTGAACAATTCTACCAACCCGGATAGTTCCTTAATGCCCAGTACAAGCCTGAGCGACGAGGAACCGACTCCAACCCCAGCTACTCCAGACGTCAATATGTCCATTCCGCAACAGCTAAACCTCAATGGCACGTTAACTCCACAACAAGCAGACGCAGATGCATCATATGCGAGTGGTATCAATATAGCCCCGGGGCAACTCAAGCGGTGGAATGAACGCCTCGGACTTCAGTCAGGAGATTAGTGATATGATTACCCCAGGAGTCGGGCTGCAAATTCAGGAGATAGCAGCGTCAATTTTGACGTAACGGGTATATGCTATGAAGTTGGTGGAGGCGGAGGATCCATTGGAGAGTTCGGAGGGGGCGAGTGTTTGCGTGAAAAATGAGCCAACATGCATGAGTAGCGAACAGAGAGGTTTTCTTGTTGCTTTCTTTGATTACTGAGGGAACCTGAGTATGATCTTTTGGAGAATTAGTCCGCTGCGAGCAGTCGGCAGATGAATACAAATGTGAGCTGGACCGGAACATGGAAACGACGAGTTTTGGAGTTTTGCGTCTTTTTTACGGGCCAAACGCTATTTCAAACGTTTCTAGGGCCACGCCTTTTCGGCGAAACGGGAGTTCCGGATGTACGTGGGATAGTTTGGACTTCAATCGTATTGACCTTTCTGATGTCTATCAGTTTTACCAGCTTATGGCGTCGGAAGCACGGGGCAGAATAGGAATTGGGGTAAATACGGGTCCATTGAGGGTAGGCGATTATCGCATGATGTCGCGCGACACGTCCCTCGTAAAGCAACCCACCAATCTGCCTCCTATTTATGGTCGAATGGGCGGCAGCCTTTTGGTGAACGGGTACGAGTTGGATTTCCGTCGCATGTCCTTTTCGATCTTGGGCGGCGAACAAGCACCGCCTGCTCAGCCTGCTGGAACGCCGCCGTAGGGGGCGAAGGCGGAGATGGGGAAAAAAATCAGGGTTAGCTAAGATTACCTAAGGAGTCCTGGAAAAGTTAGGTTTGCCGCAACGGCGCACAAGGCGCGCAAACACCGGTTGTTCCGCAGGAGCCGAACCAAAAAGGTTTCTTGCGCAAGTCAAACTGATTTTATTGTAGACATGCAAATGCTTTCTGTTAGATTTCGCCATCCCCCCACTTGTGGCAGCACGCTCATATATGAACTTCCAAGAATCAATCCGTTTGGCCGGGCTGGCGGCGGTCGCCGCCCTTTTCTTCGCACCGGCAAATTCGCTGGTGGCTCAAGCTGCACCGCCTCCGCCGCCACCGCTAGAGCTGCCAAAGCCGCCGCCCGCGCAGGTGTCGTCTTCCGAAGGAATGCCGCCGTTGCCGCTGCCCGCGACTTTTCAGAAGCGGCAGGAGCGCAAGAATCCGCCGCAGCCGCCTGTCCTGCTGACCAAGATCCGCACGGCCGACAACGAGGATTGGGCTCGCACGCCCAACGACCTCAAGGGGTTGCTCGAATGGATGGCTCTGGAGATGCACGTCCATTTTTCATCGAACATCCGGAGCTTCGACGAGGTGCCCCTGGATGCGAAGGATTGTCCCATCCTCTACCGTT
>CAXUFU010000006.1:0-10070 GCA_964250275.1 uncultured Chthoniobacterales bacterium
CCGGTGGCGGGCCTCCAGGCGATGGCGCGCCTGGCGGCGTTCCCTCTGCTCGGGATCGGGGAGCAGACCGTGCTGTCCGGCGCGCTGCCGCCCATGCGCGGCATTTTCGACCGGCCCTGAAGCAATGGCTTGAAGTCGGGTCGCTCAGTGTGCGACTGAGCCATAACTGACCGCCAAAATAAGAGTAGAGCGTGGTGGGCAATAAGCTCATCATCCTCTGGTAAAATTCGTAAGCCGGCTTATTATTAACCGCGTTATGGGCCAACCCGACGATCCTGATTTGCTCGTTTTGCTGCACGATGTCGCCCGGCTGCTGCGGCTCGAGGCTGACAGACGGGCCCGTGTCCACGGCACCACCCTGGCGCAATGGAAGCTCCTGCTGCGGCTCGACCGCACGCCTGGGCTGACACAAAAAGAGGTCGCGGATCTGCTGGAAGTCGAGCCCATCTCGGTTGCCCGGCTGGTCGATCGTTTGGAAGCCGGTGGCCTGATCGAACGCCGGGCCGACGCCGAGGACCGCCGGGTCTGGCGCCTGCACCCGACACCCGGCGCGTCCGCCAGCCTTGGCAAAATCCGTCTGCAACGCGAGGAACTGGCCCGTGACGTGACCGGCGGCATCAGCCCGGAACAACGCGCGGCCATGGAAGCGGCGCTGCGGCGGATGAAATGTAACCTGTCCCGGACGGCCTCGGCCGCCCCGATCGAGGAGACGGTCTGATGCTCGAAAAGCGGCGCCCAGTTCGCGCCACCATCGGTGGTCTTCCAGACGCCCCCGGCGACCGCGCCGAAGTAGTAGGTATTCGGTTCGCCGGAGACTCCCTCGACCGCCAGCGCGCGGCCGCCCCGGAATGGGCCGACCAGCCGCCATTTCATCTCCCCGAAGAGCTTTTCATCGATCTGCCCCGGGGCACTTGCCGGGGGTGGTGGTGATGCCGCCGGAGGTTCCGCCGCGGGCGCGGACCATGAAGAAGCGGCGAACAAGATGGTCAGCAGCAATGTCTGCCAGCGGGGACTTGCGAACGTGTATTGAGGCATAAACTGGTTTACCTGGGCCGTTCTACCAGCGAGCGGCGCATCACCGTAGGCACGAAGCGAAACCAGCACAAGCGGGTGTCGTCACCGAAAAACAGGGTAGGGGCGGGCTCTCAGGAGCCGTCCCTGACTGTCTGGCAAGCGTGCCACCAGGCGGGTCACGCCAAGCACACGGCGCGGCCTTCAGACAGTCAGGGACGGCTTGGAGAGCCCGCCCCTACCTTTACTTCGAACCGCAATCCCTGGAGGGTCACGCCGAGAAGCTCAAGACCCGCTAAGTAGATTGTTCTGAGCGGTTTTGCATCTATCGTGGCCGGCATGCACGTCGATAAACTCAAGTACCTCATCTGGGCAAAGGACATGGCCCGTGCCGTGGGCTTTTACCAGGAAGTCTTCGATGCGGAAGTCATCCGTCAGTCCGAGGTCATGGCCGAACTGCTCATCGCCGGCTCCACGGTCGGCATTCACAGCGGCGGGGAGGGAAAACGCACCTGGACCGGCCTGAGCTTTCAGGTGGGTGATCTTTTTGCCGCCTGCGATCTCCTCCGCGCCGCCGGCGGCAGCGTCTTGCGCCAGCCGGAGGATACCGCGGAAGAACCCGCTCATCTGGCCATGTGCGCGGACCCGGAAGGCAACGAGATCATGCTGACTATCCCTCGACGGGGTTGACCAAACCCCTTCTTTGGGTCTCTCTAAACAGTGCTTCCGCCTGCCTCAACTCCCCGGACGGAGGCCGACCGCAACTGGCGGTGTTTCGTCTGGTTTCGCGTGCTCTTCAATGCGCGGTTTTACTATCCCGTGCTGGCGATCCTTTTCCTGGATCTGGGGCTGAGCGCGACGCAGTACACCTTGCTCGATTTTGCCTGGGCCCTGGCGATCGTAGCGGTGGACCTGCCGGCGGGCGCGCTCGCCGATCGTATCGGGCGGCGTCCCTTGGTGGTCGCGGCGGCGGCGTCGATGGTCGTGGAGATGGTGCTGCTCTGCATTGCGCCGCGCCACGGCGGCAGCGTGCTCTTTCTCTGCTGTTTGGCCAACCGCCTCCTTTCCGGCGCGGCCGAGGGCATGGCCAGCGGCGCGGACGAGGCGCTCGTCTTCGACTCCCTGGCCGAGCGCGGGCGCCAGGCAGAATGGCCGCGGGTCCTCGATCAGGTGATGCGCTGGCAGTCCCTGGGTTTTGTCTTCGCCATGCTGGTGGGCGGGGCGGTGTACGATCCGGTCTTTCTGAACCGGATATTGAGCACGCATCTGGAGCAGGGGAGTACCCTGCGCTTCCCTATTTATCTGAACCTGCTTTCCGCCGTGGCGACGCTCGCCATGGCGCTCCGCTTCACCGAGCCGGTGCAGCGGGCCTCGAAGACCACCCCCGCGGCGCGGGACGCGAACGCCCTCAGCGCATTCTCGCGCGTGCTCACCGCCGGCGGCTGGATAGCGCCCACGCCCCTCGCTTTGGTGGCCATAGCCGCCGGGGGGGCCTTGGACAGCGTGGTGCGCCTGTTCATGACTTTCTCCAGTTCGTACTTTCGTCTGATCGATCTGCCCGCTGCCAGCTACGGGTTGATCGGCGCCGCCCTCGGGGGCGTGGGAGTCGCCGTGCCGCCGCTGGCTCGCCGCCTGGTTGAGCGGGTGGGACCGGCGGCAAACTTTGCCATTTTCGCCGCGGTGACCTTGCTTGGCTTGGCGGGCGTGGCGTGGCGCGGGCCTTACTGGGGCGTGCTCTTTGTCGTACCGCTCGGGATCAGCATGTCAGCCGTCGCTTATCTCGTTTCTTACTATCTTAATGTCAGTGTGGCGTCGCACCACCGCGCGACCGTGCTCTCGTTCAAAGGTCTGGCCTTCAACCTGGGATACGGCATGGTGAGCCTGGCCTTTGCGGGGGCGTTGCGGGCGTTGCGCGTGGCGAGCCCGGAGGAAACATTTGGGCGCACGTTGCCGTGGCTGCCGGTGTGGCTGGGGCTCGCCATTGTCCTGTTGGCGCTGGGCTTCTGGCGCAGCCGAGGCGCCTTGCAACAATCTTTGCCGGCCCTTAGCAGTCCCGCGTGATCGAGCCACAGAGCTAGGCTAATCTGCTTACGGCGTCACACGGCGATAGCTTTTGACAGTTGACCGCGCAGACTGCGCCAGGCTTACCGCTGGATGGTGTCGTGGGACTTCGACTCGAGTCGTTCGCGCTCCACGATCAAACGCAGAGCCAAGAGTGCTTCGGCGAGTGTGCGCTGCAAAACGTAGTGCCACCCGGGCCAACCATCGAGGATCAAGCGCCGGCCGAAAAGCAGATACAAGAACATTACCGCCGGCGCCCACTGGCTGCGGCGCCGCAAGCGATCCTGGGCATTGAGCAGAGCCGGGTTTTGCCGCAAAAGATGCCGCGCTTCGATCAGCATGTAGCGGTCCTGTGCTTGCAGCCAGCGCGAGAGCGGTTTGCGGTCGTCGTGATAAATGCAGCCTTCCAGCCGGCGCACCGGGCCGGCACAATGCAGCAACTGCGTGTGGCCATCGGCCCGGTAGCGGCAACGGTCCCGGCGGAAGAGCACCGTCCGCGGCGGGTAGACGCTTGCACGCAAGGTCCGTCCGAACACCCGGAACCGGAAGCGGGCCGCGTAGCCAATTGCCTCATCATCGGATTGCAGTTGCTCGATTTCCGTCCGCAGCTCGGGCGATATCTCGTAGTCGGCGTCGAGCGAAAGGACCCAAGGAGTTTGCACCTGATCCAGGCCGAAGTTCCACTGCTCCGTGTGCGTGTCGAAGCTGCGCGTGATAATACGGACGTTTGGATGCTGTGCGCGGGCGAGCTCCAAAGTGCGGTCCGTGCTGCCGCTATCGATGAGCACCACCTCCGGAGCCCAGGTCAACGCCGAGAGCGTCCGGCCGATGTTTTCCTCTTCGTTGCTCGTCAGGATGAGCGGGGTGACGGCAATCATGCGCAGAGGGAGACAAGTGGAGCGGGATGCAATTCGAGGGGCGCCCGGCGTTTCAGATGGTTGTCCGTCAAGTGTGCACGCAAGCCGGTGGCGACCCGCCGCCCAGCAACCATTCATAGACAGCCAGCATTTTGGCGCCGATCTCCGGCCAGGAAAAGCGCCCTGCGACGAGCTGGTATCCCCGGGCTGCCATCGCCATCCGTGCCTCCGGCGTCAGACCGCAGAGCTCGCGCAATCCGCTGGTGATCCCAGCTACCGACGCCTCCATCCGCACGGCCGCTCCGACGGCGAAACCCTCGGGCAGGTTGCACTCCGCAGTCATCGCGACCGGCAGGCTGTACGACCAGGCCTCCAGCACCGAGGTCGGCAGGCCCTCACTCATTGAAGGCAGCACGAAAGCGTGCGCGTTCAGCATCGCCTGCTCCTTTTCCTCGCCAAAGAGCGGACCTGTCAGCAAAACGCTATCATCCAGCCCGAGCTGCGCGACGAGTCGCTGCAAAAGTTGCTGATGATCGCCCTCGGCCCAGCCGCTCACCTGTAACTCCCAAGCCGGGTGTTCCTTTGTGACTCTGGACCACGCCTGCAAGAGCGCCGGCAAGTTTTTTTTGGGATGCAGCCGCCCTAAGTATAACAGACGCCGGCGCCGCGGGGATAAATTACGCGCCAGCGGCATGGTCGGAATGAAGACGCCGTTTGGAATGACGCAGACGGGATTTCGCAGGCCGAACTGGCGGTACGATCTTAACTCTGCCTCGTTGAGCGCGCGCAAGCAGCTGGCACGCTCAAGATTCGTGCGCTCGAAAAGCCACGCCGCCAGCCTCTTCTTCCATTGCTGGTTGGACACGGCCCAAGAGTCCAACATGCCATGCGTGCTAATGAGATAAGGTCGCTTGTGTCTCCTGGCCCATTTTGCCCCCATCGCACCCGGGTACTGCCAGATACCGTGAACATGGACCAGGTCCGGATCGCACGCGTCTAATATCGGCAGCAGGTCCTTCGCATAGCCGAAACGGTGCGGCCCGAAGGTGCGTGCAGTATGAACTCTCAACGGCTGCCAAGCGCTGAGGTCCTGTTCCGTAAATTCATCGTGCAACCCAAAGATCTCATTATTGACGCCTAGTTTGGACACCTCCTGATTGAGCTCGCGAACCGTCGAAAAGAGACCGCCGGCGTTGCGCGAAACCGAGTGGATGATCGTCGCCACTTGCATCAGGTTGGAGCCCCGGAAAAGTGCCAGCCGCCGCACGCGCAGGCCGCAAGCAAACCCTGGCCAAATCGCTGCGGCGAAAACGCGGCGATGTGTGCCAGGCTCCTGACGCCCATTGTCGCAAGATCCCAGGTGCCACCAGCAGCGGCGCTTAGGAGCTCGGTTAGCTCGGTCTCATCCAGCGGATTAAAGCCGCGCCCGTTGCCAGGCGTGGTGCTTTCGTCGACCAACTCGGGGAAGCAGCCACACGTGCGCGAGACGATCACGGGTAAGCCGGCCGCCATCGCTTCGTTGACCACCAAGCCCCATTGCTCCACCAGGCTGGCATGGATGAAAACGCCGGCGTGCGCAAAATAGGGTAGCATCTCCGCTTGTTGCAAAAACCCTGGCAGGAAGACCAGCGTCTCGAGGTGCAAGGCGCGGATCAAGACTTCCAATTCCGCGCGCAACGGTCCGTCCCCACAAAGGGCAAGTGGCCAAACCCGCTTACCTGCCGACTCACTGCGGTCCCGGTAAGCGGCATAGGCGCGCAAGAGCCGGGGCAGATTCTTCTTTTCCACGAAACGATTGACCGCGAGAAAATACGGGGGAGGCAGGGGAGGGGGAGAGGAGCGGATTCTGGACGGCGCATAATCATCGTTGCCGACGACATTGTAGCCCAAGAAAATGTTGCCGCCCGGAAAGCCGAGATCACGTAAGTAGCCGGCGTGCAACGACCCGCCGACTAGTGCGGCATCGAACTGCCGGATGATTACGCCCTTCAGTTGTTCTTTCCAAGTCTGCCGGTTGGCGTCGTCGGCTTTGGATTCGGAAAGAAGGATCGCTACGCGCTGCCGCCGCCGGCACCAAGCCAACGCCGTAAGCATTTCCGGTTTGGCATAGCCGGCGATCGCGACCGCGCGTGGTCGCAGTTGTTCCAGGTATCGCCAGACGGCTTGCAAGCGTAGCCGGCGACTGAACTTCGATGCGCCTGCCGGAAGGATGGTTTGCAGGGCCGAAGCCGCGCTATCCTCGGGTGCGACCTGCCAGCCATAATCGGAGCTCCGCGCCCGCAATTGCAGCCCGATGACCCTCGCCTGACCGAGGACGGAACGCGCGCCCGCCAGCCGCGCTAAATGATACGGCCCGAAATTATCAAACAATAGCGCGACAACGTCTTCCCGTGCCGCCGCTACGTTCTGATCCATGCGGTGGCGGAATGATACGAACTCATACGACGAAGTAGATTCAGTGCTCCTGTCTAGATGTTGCACTGTGCACCGCTGCAACGGTGGTCTGCGTCCTGATCGTGCGTGGACCACGCTTCACAGGTCCTTTTGGCGTGGTAAGATATTCCACCAGCCGAACGATGGCGTACCCGAAGACGATCGGCCAAAGAACGAGTAGCGTGATATCCCGGCCTAAATTAAACGTCAATCCCAGCCCGGCCAGGTACAGAAAACAGCGTAGCAGCGAAGCCCGTTGCACCCACCAGCGCGCGAGCAGTGCGGTCCAGAGCGCCAATAAGAACGCTGGCGCCAGCGGGCCCAACCAAGGCCCAAAATTGAGCACTCCGCCGCCAATCATGCCGCTGGAGATCGTGGCGTAAACGCCCAGGTCGTTATCTGCCCCGCCGAACCCGCGCCAGATGGCGTAGTCTATGCCCAACAGCGGTTTGGATGGCCAAACTGCCCGCGGAATGACGCCTACCAGCTCCGCTAAATAGCGGGAACCATACGCGGGTGGGTGAGAGGCCAAGAATATATCCGTATAACAGAGTTCCTCGATCATGTTTAGACCTTGATCGTTCGCCAATGTATCCGGCGTTTCGTGTTCGCTGTCGACGGACACCAGCCCCTGGAAGCCAATGCCTCTATAGGTAAGTACGGTCCGCAAAGCTAAATCGAGGACGAAGAACGTCGCCACCAAAAACACGACCCTAAGCCAAACCGGCTGGCGACCAAACAGCAGATAGGAGAAAAGGCATGGCATACATACCCCCAGAAACGTGCTGCGCGCGCCCAGCAGCAAAAAATAGGGCCATGACAGTAGCATGAGCGCCACGGCTAGCAGCCGCATTGGCGTACGCCGTAAAAACAGGAGCCAAACTCCAAAGGAGCCGCAAACTAGCAGGTAAAGATAACCTCCCGTTGAAACCAAAAACCCGGTGGAACCAGCATCACTGCCTCCGGCGCGACCCCACATGGTATTGCCTGTGCGGGAGCCGATAGGAAAGAGGGCGCCCAGCAAATCGCCACCCATCATCGTTACACCGATCGCACACAAGACGGCCCAAAGGATAATGGTAGCGATGAAGACCTTCTCTGGGTTTAAGGTCCGCCGGAGTGCCGGAAGCGCTCTGGCGTTCCGGACGCATCTTCTCGTCAACAGCGGCGTCGCGAGCCGATAAGCCGTCAAAAAGACCGCCACCTGACAGTAGCCGATATTGAGCAAGTCTGTGGGCAGCGAGATATATTCTTCCGGCGTGATGATTAAGTCTGCGAAATACCAGGCGAAAGTCGTCACATAAAGGAAAGCCGCCGGCAAAGCCCAGGGTTGACGGCGCTTGAACCAGCTTTCGACGAGCAAGCAAACAAGTCCGCACACCAGCGGAAAATAAAGCGCTGGAAAATGGATCTGGGGTGCGGGAGGAGGCTGCGACATGGAAGGCGGGAGGGAGCGAAGACGCAGCGGAGGGAAAGCGCAGTCTTTAGAGACAGGACACCACCGCTTGCCGAAAACGCCGCCAGGTAAAAGTCTCAGCGCACTGCCGCGCCCGCGCGCGCAACGATTGCTGGTTCGGCAGCCAGGCAGCGAGGCGCTCTAGATGATAGATCAGCGCGTCCACACTGGCCACGGGTGTTTGAAAGATGCCGTTCTCCTCGCCACCGAGATCTGGCAGGCAAGTGTTAGCCGTTCCTAACACCGCGCATCCCTGCGCCAAGGCGTCGAGATACACCTGGCCGAAGCCTTCGATGAGCGACGGCATGGCCAGGAGGGAGCTCCGCCGGTACAACGACACAAGCTCGTGTCGGGCCACGCCTGGGAGCAGTTGCACCCGCGGCGTGCGCGCTACCGTCTCCCGCAAGCCAGGGTCGAGAGATCGGCAGACGAGTGTCAGCGTGCTTCGTGGCGGCAGGGTCGCGCTGCCCCACGCGTGGAGCAGATGATGGAGCCCCTTACGTTGCACGCCTGAGCCGACGAATAAGGCGTGGAATCCCGGAGGCGGACCTTCGTCGTTTGTCGCTGAGAGCGCCGGGAGATCAGCGCCATAGGGCGCGACCAAACACAGCGCCGGGTCGGCACCGGCTTCGATCAAGGTGCTTCTCGTGAACGTACTCGCACAGATGATTTGGTCCGCGTGGCGCCAGCAAGATTGCTCCCGTTCACGCAGTTCTTTCGGGACTTCCTGTCTGGTCTCCTGGGCGAACGAATGTGCCACCTCAGGGAAAGCCGCCACGTCTTCGCGCAACACGCGTTCCTCGTAAAGAGCGTGGGGATGAAACTGGAAAAGCACCCGGCGCGGAACGTGGCGGTATCGCCCGGTAAACGCTTCCCAAGCGTAAGGTGAGTAAAGCAGCAAATTGCCACGGACCGCGCGCGCCCGGCCCGCCGCCGCCCGCGCATACCATTGGTCAATGCGCGCGTACGTTCCGGCCCGTGAGCAACCAGCGGTGTGACGAAGATGTTCCAACAAGGTTGCCCCCCAGAGACAATGGACCCGGCTGGCTGGCAAATCCACTTTGTGGCGGAACCGAACGATTTCCCGCCAACGCGCCGGCAAAGGGCTGGTCAACTTTATCAGGGCCGGTCCCGCGTAAGCATCCGTGATAAGTTGGTCCAGTTGGCCTGCTTCCGCGAGGGCGAGAGGCACCTGGTAATCATCCCGCCGCCCGCGGAAGGCGCAGATATAGCGACTCATTCAGAGGTCGGGAGCTAGCTGTGTTGAAGACGTTGCCAGATGTGGCTGCGAACACCTGCTAAAATGATAAGCGATAAGGCCCGGGCATTCCTCACTTGGGCGGAGATACCAGCCACCAGTTTGTCGCCACGCGATGCTCCCGGCCAAGCAATGGCAAGGGCTTTTGCTCACGCTGCTGGAGAGTAAGTCCAGCAGCGGCAAACCGTTCGCGCAGGGTTTTCAAGTAGCTCTCGTCATGGACCTCAATAAGAAAAAAATTCTCGGGTCGCAGCCAGGTGGAGGCACCGGCGATGACATCGAGTTCCGCGCCCTCAACGTCTATTTTTACCAGCGCGCACCGCGGGACTTCCGCTCCTCTGCAATCAAGTAACCTCAGCCCCACCGCGTCCAGCGTGGTTACACCAGGCTCATCCGACTGCCCGACCAAAGTCTGCTCGATGGTAATCCGAATCTCCGCGCTCGCGTGGAACTCCAAGCTAGCCTGGAGCTGCTCGATGTGCTGCGCTTGAGGCTCAAACGAGAGTATGTCCGCGGGCTGATGCAGCCGCTGAAATGCGGCAGCACAGCCGAAGGTGAAATAGCCGTCGTTAGCTCCGACATCGAGAACCGTATCTACCTGCGGCAGCACACGCTCGAGCCAGCCGTTCAACTCGTGCTCATAGAAGCCAAAAATCTTGCGCAGATTGTCTTGCGGGTTCAGCCAAATCCTGGCTCCGCGAAACGGCCCAAGAAGGATCGGCGTAGGTCGGATCCCGCCGGGAATGATGTGTTTTTTGAGCCGGGTTAGAATCGTCATCGATGGCTGAGCAGGGAGAAGAAGGAAGGTGCCTTGGAGCTAAGGCACCGCAGGAACACTGGCTGGAGGAGGGTTAATGCAGGCAGGAATTGGTGGCAGGTAAGTCTCGATATCGGCTAGTGGGCGGGCACCCTCCTTTTTTAAGCGCCGGTGCAGGCGGTAGATAGAGCGAGGCACCGGTCGGCGCTCACGCCAAAGCCGCCAGCAGTCCAGGCC
>CAXUFU010000006.1:10100-18663 GCA_964250275.1 uncultured Chthoniobacterales bacterium
GTTATCGTCCCTCGAAGCATGCTCAGGGGATAGTCGGCGCGAGTGCAGGCCGTGCGAAACCCATTGAAAATCGTCACAGCGAGGTGGAGGAAAATTTCCGGCATGGGCACGTTGTGCCAGGCGAAGAGTACATCATTGCGGCGCCCGTAGTAGTCCATACGACGTAAATCTCGATTTAGGGATTCATAGTGCAGAATAGGCTCTGCGCCACCGAGCCGCACAATGTACCCTGCCGCTAGCATGCGAAGACAATAATCACTTTCCTCTCCTTGATGAACGAAGTGTGCGCGGTAACCATCCAAGGCTAGGAAAACGTCTCGTCTCAAAGAGTGCGCCGTGCCGATGTAGGTATCCGCAACCAGAATATCTCCGTTTTTCTCCGGCGTTTGTTGATGAATTTGAGCGCTCTGGAGGACATTTACAAAAGGAATGGCGACAGCACCAATCCTGGGATGATTAAACTCGGATAAAGATTTGGCAACAATGTGCGAATCTGAGAAAGCTGCATCGTCATCAAGGGAGACAAGGAAAGGTGTATGCGCCAACAGCGCTGCCTGGTTCCGACGCACAATGAGGCCAGCAGACGTTTCAAACCGTTCCAGCCGCACCGAGGGAAACTCCGCTCGCACCATACTATCCGTGCCATCAGTCGAACCATCGTCAAGCAACAAGACGTCTACCGGCGGTGTTTGTTCCAGAGTGGAGCGTAGGCAGCGCCTCAACTCCAGCTTCCTGTTCCGAGTAGCGATGATGACGGTGGCAAGCGGCACTCAGCAACTGTTATCAGGGAGTGTTGGTCCTGCGGGTAATGCAATTTGGGCGTCAGTCCGCGTGAGCGTCTGTCCTTCGTCCAGTCTTTGAATCGATGCGTGCGTTATCCTCCTCTGAGAGGATGGGTGGACGATAGGCGGGATCGAAAGCGGGTCGACAACGGTCGAGCCAAGGCAGTAAAGTGGAGTGCGCCGCCCATTGCAGCAAACGTCGGGGAAACTCTGGTAAATGCCCGAACAAGTGTACTTCTGGAAGCGACTCGCCCTCTTTCCAGTAGAGCAAAGGCCCCGTGTCAATGCCCTGTTCGCCAGACAACCCCACGTTTCGTCCCTCGTGAGCGGAAGTCGCCAAACCGCTTTCGGCATCGACCAACTCTTGCCGCCAATCAGCCAATCGCCAATGATCACCGGTGCGTCCACCCAGCGACATTATCGCCGCACGCAGTTGGAAGCGACGCTCCATCTGGACAGGATCACGATGCGGGTAATGATGGATCGGGATGCGATTGCGCGCGATGACGCCGGCGTTATAGGGCCAGCTACATTCCTCCGACCATCGCATGGACTCGCGATAGCGGAACATACGCGGCTCCGAGTGGAGCGAAACCTTGTAGAAGCGTCTTCGGTGAGCGATCGGCTGGTGGCGATCTTGAAACAGGGGTGACGTTCCAGCTTCATACCGGGCAACTTCTTGTTTCGTAAGGCGGAAAAAATACCACTGCAAATAAACCATGCTCTCGTAAGAATCTAGGCGTTCCGCTTGAAAGACGGGTGGTGGTATTGGATAAAACTCGTCCGCATCAAGCTTGACAATCCAATCGCCAGAGCTGAAATGCTGACGATAATGCGAGAATAGCACTGAGCGTAGCCCGTCGGAGTAAATCGTCGGCTCTCGTTTGTATACAATAATTCGGGCGTCGTGCCGGGCAAACTCCTGCACGATGTCGAAGGTAGAGTCTGTACTGCCAAGATCATATATGTACAGTGCGTCAACCCACGTCAATAGATGCTTCAGGTTTTCAGCAATGATATCTTCTTCGTCACGTAGAAGCATGAGTCCGTGGAAACGCATCTGTAAAAAGGCTTCTAACCTGCAAGCCATGCAAGCCAGCGTCGGCTACGCTTTAGCGCAAGAACAAGTGTGCAACTGCCCGAGACAGATACCAGCCAAACCATGCCATCACGAAAGCTGCTCAGCGCGAGTCCAATCCTTGGAAGCACATGCTGCAATCCCTCCACAAAGAGAGCGTGCGTCAGATAAACTCCAAAGGAAATCGAACCCAGGAAGGCGACGAAAGGTTCGCGCGTAAAGGAGACTTGATTCAAGCCCACGAGAAGCAAGCCTAAGCCGGCCACATTTTCCCAGAGGATCGAGCGGCCAAAAATAACCCCCAGCACTAACCAGACGCAAAAAGCGATCGCACCGCTCGCTGCCATTGTATTAGGAACAACAGGCCGTGGCATTTGCCTGATCGTGGCAACTGTTTCCGTGGCTTCGACAAGGCTAGTGCTGTGACGCTTCACCAGCAGGCCCAGCGCGATACCCCACATCAGAGCCGGCAAAGCATCGTAAGCGAGCCATGGGGCATACCCCGCCTCTCTTATCCAAGGTGGGTCGGGAAAGAAGGCTGCAAAGATGCCAACAATGCCCAACAGCGCTGCTAGCGTTTTCTTCGCGGAACGTATAACCGACTCGAGCTTTGCGATCCCGAAAGCTGCGGTGGTGGCTACAATGATAAATGGCAAGAACCATAATTGGATGGCGACTCCGTCTAGAAAAAACTCGCGCACGGTAGGCCGAATCCAACCTTTGTGTTCCAACAGCACGGAGCTAGCAGAACGAAAGCCCCAATAAATTATCGACCAAGCCAAAAACAACGGATAGATACGGCAAAACCGGTTCAAGAAGTAGTCAAGCAATGAGAGATTCCGGTGCCGGCGTAACGCGTCGAACGCCAAAAAGGCTGCGGTACAGGTAAAAAAAGGAACAGCGAAGCGTCCCAGTATCTTACTGCGCTCTAATCCGGGTGTGCCCGCCACGTGCAGCCACACAATGGAGATAGCGGCAAAAAACCGGAAGACGTCGAGAAGTGGGTAGTAGAAAGATTGGTTTTTCTCCATCAATGCAGTCGTGAAAGCTTCACCGGATGGATATAAAGAAGCTCTGGTGACATTCCACTAAGAAGGCCACTGAGTTCAAAGTGGTGCGTTGCCAGCAACGCGTTGCTGGTCGCTGCATCCCAGATCTCGCGTCCACGACGGCTAATGTCGACCTCGGTGTGAACGCAATCGCAAGAGAGTGCCAGCGCGGTGGGGATTGCCACTTCAGCGAACATTCCCATTGCAGCCATAACGCCTGCCAGATTACAGAATGCTGACATCGCGCAGGATGGCACCGCGACAAAGTCCGAGTAGGAGGCCAGCAATGGAAGTCGTGGTGATCCCCGCCGATGGTGGTAGAGGGCGTAGATTACGTTATCCAGCACGTCCGCTTTGCGGTCGTGCCGCCACGAAGCCATCAGTCGGGACGCAAGATTCCACATCGACATAGACGAGACCTCAATTTTTGCTTGCCGCAGGTGACTCTCAGCGGCAGCACGAGTTGGCAGATGCGAATCAAACTCCACGAAACGATTTCGTTTCAGTGATCTCAGCGCGGCGAGAGCGTGGGTCCAGTCTGGCCTGGTTTTGGCGAGAGGGATAAGTTGCTTTATATAGCCGGTTCGATGATTAATCCTCAAGGTCTCGGGCAGTGTTCTCTCATCCAAGTCTTCTCGGAGTAGGAGGTCGTCAGCGATAAATAGATAATGATCGCACTTACTGGCTATTATAGCGGGAAAACCTTCCGCGAAATAGCCCTGGAACGTATAAGAAGACTGGTAAGTAGGCGAGACATCGTGTCTGTCTCCACGATAGAAAGGCACCAGGTAATGGATACTCGAAAAGCGATGCGCATATAAAGCGTCAAGCCGCGCGAGGTTAGCATCGTATGCGTGGTTAAAAACTACCACCAAGCCAATTCTCATGGTTGCGAAGCCCTTGCGGCTTGAAACATGCGCAGGTAAGCGGGCCGTAGGACTTCCCAACTGAATCGCTGGCGAACGCTTTCGCGGCGACGGACACGGGCTGCGGGGGCGAGTAAGGCCGATCGGTTTGCCAGGATATTCGTCAAACTTGCGGCCATCGTGCCCTGACGCGCGAAATGTGCAAAGGTACCTTCTTCACCCAGCACGTAACGCATGATCGCGTGATCGTTGACTGCACAAGGCAATCCGTGCAGCAACGCTTCGAGAAAAACTCGCCCGAAGCCTTCCTGGAGTGAACCGAGCGTGAACACGTCCGCTGCCCGGTAGTAGTCGGTAGTGTCGGCGTGGGGGACAAAACGCGCCGTGTAGTTACCGCTGCCGAGCTGCGCCTGCGCCAGCTCAAGATTGGGAACGCTCTCCGCGTTGATCTCGCCGAGCATCACCAGAAAGGGCCGGGGTGCAGACATCGAGGCAATTTCTCTGATGGTGTAGTCCGCGCGCTTGTGGTCGCGCGTACTCAGCGAGCCGACGCTCAACACGATCGGCCGATCCACCGGCAAGTCCAACCGGCGGCGCAGGTCACTGATCAGCGTACGGTCACTCTCAGGGTCACCCAGAGGGACGTGGATGCCGTAGGGCACGAGCGAATGTTTTTCCGGTGGCTCACCGGCTTCCAATGCTTGCTCCCGGTGAAACGGAGTCGTTTGCTGAACGTGATCCGCGTCGGGGAAAGGCGGCTGAACCGGTCCGCCGTTCGAGAATAGAATGCGATAGGTCAAACCTAGGTGAGGTCTAAGCAGGTAAAGCCAGCGGCGAAGGTTGCCTTCGCTGGTGAAAACCACGTGCGGCCGTTGCCTGTGCAGCCGCCAGAGCAGTGGCAACAGTGAGGAAAGTTGCTCCGCAACGTAGGGGGTGCGGCGCATAGTAGAGCCTAGGAGACGTGCCAGGACCCCGGTACGCGGCAAACAAGGCAACCGAACTTCGTCTGGCGGTACCGGAGGGCCGCTACCTTTTAGAAGTTGTAGCTGAAGTCCCTCGATTCCGTGCAATCCGTCGAAGCATTCACGGGAGAATGTCTCAATGCCTCGATTAAACACTCCTACACCGGTGCAAACCAGCCAGACTCGAAGACGCGAGATAGCATTCACGGGCGCCTCGAAGACGTGGGGCTGCACCATTAGCCGATTGGTTCCATCCAGAACCAGGACATGCGTTCCGGCCGCCACTCGCTGACTGCCCAAGCCAGATAGGATGTAGGCAGCAGTCGGGTATAAACCGTGGAGAACGGAAACTCATCTGGCGATCGGTCAACCTGCCAGATACGCGTCAGCCGGTGTGTACCTGAAAAGCGACTTTCGAGCGTTTCTGCCAGGCCAGGCTCAATGAAATCGTGTAGTTCCACTAAGATGTGAGCATTTGTCAAAGCCGGCACTGCTGCCGGATTCAACAACATCAGTTCATAACCTTCAACATCGCAGACGACAAGGGGCCGAGCTGCGCATCCCAAGACGGTTTGTAAATCAGCCGGTTCACATTTGGCACGCACCTGGACCCGCTCACGAACGTCATTAAGGGTGATCATTTCGTTGAGCGCAGTGCGGCCACCCTCCTGCATTTCGAACGCGATGACATGCGCATCAGGATTGCGTAAGGCAAAGCCCACGGCGAAGTACCCTTCGGCAGCACCAATGTCCACGATCGGATTCAACCTTCGCTCACAGGCTGTTTCAACCACCATCGCAAGCTCTTTTTCGTAGAGGCCGGCCAACTTGGGTATGTACGCGCTGTAGAAAGATGTGTCAATGTAGCGCATACCCCGGAACGGTCCCGCCAGTACTCTCATTCCACTTCGATCTCGGGCAAGCTGCGTGAGGTACATGACTGGCCGCCAGCGCGCGGGAACAGTCTTGCGAAGCAGTTGGCCAAACATGAGGGCAGATTTTATCCCGATGACTGTCCTTCAAGCCCGTTGCCTGAGTCCCTGCACCTGCTGCATCAGTTCCCGGCAAGTCTGCGGCAGCAGCAACCAACTTATCGGCAAACCGATAATGATCGTGAGTGAAACGGTGGAGGCAAGCTGCAACCATTCTCTCCCTTGCAAACCGAATAACCCTGTCAGCAAATAAGCTAGACCGCAGGTCACCAATCCGACGATCAGCGGGAGGGAATGGACCTCGAGCACATCCCGCCAAGTGCCGCCGCCGACGCGGATCGCGACAAGAGTAATCCAGGGCCCAAAGATAAGCAGGAAGATGGCGTTTGCCACAGCGACGCTGACCACGCCGCCCAGGCTGGCGCCGATCGCGATCATTCCAATGAATGCCAAGGCGCGCCAAACGTTTAACCAGAGCAAAGTCTGATATCGCCCTTGCGCCATCATGAGATTAATGGAGAGTGCAAAACTGACGTTAAAAGTCATTCCTGCACTCAGGATCTGCACCACGGGGACTGCCCGAAGCCATTTGTGACCATACATCAGCTTTATGGCGGGATCTGCAACCGCGGCTAGCAACAAACAGATCATCATGCCTACCAAATTGACCACGCGAGTCACGCGCAAAAACGCGGCCACCTGACGCGCCGGATCCTCTTGTAAACTACTTAAGGAGGGGAGCAGTACTGACCAAAGATTGTTCGTTAAGAGGCTCGAAACCTGCATGGTCAAATTCAAAGCGAAGAAGAAGATACCTACAGTTACGACATCGCGAAAGATGCCTAACATGATGTTCGCACCTACGGCATTGAATGAATATAGGGCCGCAGCCGTCAGCATGAGACTGGAAGGCGCGAAAAGATCTCGCCACAATGGTAAATCGAGGTGGCGTTGCGGCACAAAGCGTGTAAGCGACAGTTGCGCCGCGAGCGAGCCTCCCTGCACCAGCGGCCCTGGCGCCAGCAGGCTGAAGGGGCCCGCTCCAGCCAGGGCAAGCAATACGGTGAGAACGGTTATGCCGAGACTTTCACAGACGCTGATGATGGAAAGCGCCCTAAAACGCATTTCGTTCTGAAGTTGCGCGCCCGGGACACTCTGCATGGACAACAGTGGCGCCGCCAAAGCGGGCAGGAAGAGCAAGACGGCAAGTTTCGGCAGTTTATAAACGTGTGCAGCCAATGGCGCGGCGGCAACCGTCAGCAACGACACTGTCAGTCCTGTGGCAAGAGACATCCAAAATGCAGCATTGGCGAACCTGTCGAACTGTGATCTGCGTGAAACCAGAATTTCGCGTAAACCATCCTTTTGCAAAATTCCGGTAAAGGCTGTGACAGAATAGGCTAGCGCGACGACGCCGTAATCCCTTGGCAGCAAAATGCTGGCAACAATCAGCTGGCCGCCCAAAGCCAACCCTTTTGAAGCCACCGAGGAAACGGTGATCCAAGCAAATCCGTTAAAGGCACGCTGGGACAAACTAGGCACCGTAGAACAGGTTACCGTCTGTGGCCGGCCAAGCGCGCTGTTCGGCGAGTGGTCATTGCTCGGATGTATGCTTCGGCAACGGGTAAGCTGCAGAGGATGCCAGGTGGTCCACCGCTAATGGACTTACGGCCCCGTGCCATTAAGCTCACACGCCTATGGACTTGAGCCGCTACGACAATCGCGATTTTGACCGTGGGGCTCCGCGGTGGAAGGAGGCACTTTGGTTGGCGGCGCGCGCCTTGTTCTTCCAGAATCCGGTGCCTTGGCCATCCCGCTGGCGGGTCGCCATGCTGCGCGCGTTTGGGAGCACAATCGGGGAGGGGGTCGTCGTGCGCTCGCACGTCAACGTCTCTTTCCCTTGGCGGCTGACGGTCGGCGATCATGTGTGGATCGGCGAGGATGTCGGCATCCTGAGTTTGGCCGCAGTCAGCATCGAAGCGAATGTTTGCCTCAGCCAGCGAGCCTACCTCTGCACGGGCAGCCACGATTATCAGCGCGACGATTTCAAACTTGTCACCCGCCCGGTTACCGTGCGGACTGGGAGTTGGATCGCGGCGCAGGCTTTCATCGCGCCAGGGGTGGAGATTGGCCGGGGAGCCGTGGTAGCTGCGGGCAGCGTGGTGGTCAAAGACGTACCCGCCAACACCTTGGTCAGTGGCAACCCAGCGCGGGTGGTCAAAACCATTGTGCGGCCGTAGTCCGAATGCAGCAGAGATGACGCCGCGGCGAGCCTCGAAGGATGCGCTTTCTCTTTCTCAACCAATATGGCCCCCCGGACCCGGCGCCCACCGCCCGTTTGCTGGGCGAACTCGCCAAATACTTGCGGGCGCAAGGCCATGGAGTGGAAATTGTCGCGCACAGCCAGACCTACCAGGGTCGGCCGGCGCGGGGTGGTAGCCGTTTGGTCCGTGAAGTAGGGGCACTTTTTGCCATTGCTCGCCTAGGATTTCGCGCAAGGGATTCCAAGCCAGACGTGATTCTCGCGCTGTCGTCGCCGCCGGGCCTGCTGATCGTGGCCGCGCTTCTGGCTCTGCGGCATGGCGCCGTCCTGGCACATTGGGCGATGGACCTTTATCCAGAGCTTGCCTTGGCACTGGGCGAGATCCGGGCGGGCGTTGTCAGCCGGGCGGCTTCCTGGCTGATGGGCTGGGCCTACCGGCGCACGCCGCTTTTGCTTGCGCTCGACGAGGATATGCAAACTCATCTGCAACGCACTTATGGCGTCGAAAGCAAAGTGCTGGCGCCGTGGCTTTCGGCCCCGGCGGCCGAGCAGGTGAGTGTTTCGATCGCCAACCCCGTAGTCGCCGTGAGCCCCTGGGTTTGGCTGTATTCGGGCAATCTGGGGCGGGCTC
>CAXUFU010000007.1:0-1127 GCA_964250275.1 uncultured Chthoniobacterales bacterium
GTCTATGACCGTCGAACGCTGCCACCGAATCACCGGCTGCCGACGGTCATAGACCGCCGCTACAGCCTGAGTGCGTGTCTGCTGCGCGCTACACATTTCTTAGGCTAAACGAGGTGCAGTGCGGAGACAGCCAGATCGATGGCTTTAATGCCAATGAAAGGCACGATGATTCCGCCCAACCCATAGATGAGCAGGTTCCGGCGCAGCAGGGCATCGGCGCCCAGCGCGCGAAAACGCACGCCGCGCAGCGCCAGCGGGATGAGCGCGATGATCACGATCGCGTTAAATATGACCGCGCTCAGGATGGCTGAATTAGGACTGGTCAGGTGCATGACGTTCAAGGGCGAGATCTCCGGAAACGCCAGCAAGAGCATCGCCGGGATGATCGCAAAGTATTTGGCCACGTCATTGGCGATCGAGAACGTGGTCAAGGCGCCGCGCGTCATCAGCAGTTGTTTGCCGATCTCGACGACTTCAATGAGCTTGGTCGGGTTGCTATCGAGGTCGACCATGTTGCCGGCTTCCTTGGCCGCCTGGGTGCCGGTGTTCATGGCTACGCCCACGTCCGCTTGCGCCAGTGCCGGCGCGTCGTTGGTGCCGTCGCCGGTCATGGCCACCAAGCGGCCGCCCTCCTGTTGTTTGCGGATGTAAGCCAGCTTGTCCTCCGGCGTAGCCTGAGCCAGGAAATCGTCCACGCCCGCCTCGGTGGCGATGGCTTTGGCCGTGAGCGGATTGTCCCCCGTGATCATGACGGTCTTGATCCCCATCGCGCGGAAGCGCTCGAACCGGTCCGCCAACCCACCTTTGACGATGTCCTTGAGGTAAATCACGCCCAGCGCCTTTTCCTTGGTCGCGACCACCAGAGGCGTGCCGCCGCGGCTGGAGATATCCGTCACGATGGCGTCGACCTCGGCTGGAAAACTGCCGCCGACAAAGCTGCGCACGGAATCCGCCGCGCCCTTGCGGAATTGCTGGCCGTCCAGGTTGACGCCGCTCATGCGGGTTTGCGCGGTGAAAGCCACGAACTCGGCATTGGCCAATTGCGACAGTTCCCGCCCGCGAAGGCCTTCCTGCTGCTTGGCCAGCACGACGATCGAGCGGCCCTCCGGCGTCTCATCCGCCAGGCT
>CAXUFU010000007.1:1137-18351 GCA_964250275.1 uncultured Chthoniobacterales bacterium
GGAAAGTTGCGCCGCATCGGCCAGCTCGTGGGCCTCGACCCCGGGCGCGGGCAGGAACTCGACCGCTTGCCGGTTGCCGAGCGTGATCGTGCCGGTCTTGTCCAACAGCAGGACATCGACGTCCCCCGCCGCCTCCACCGCGCGCCCGCTCATGGCGAGCACGTTCTTCTGCACGAGCCGGTCGATGCCCGCAATGCCGATCGCCGAAAGTAACCCGCCGATGGTTGTCGGGATCAGGCAGACCAGCAGCGCGATCAACACCGTCGGCGAGAAGTCGACGTTGAGCGACTTGCCGAAGGGCAGCAGCGTCATGCAAACCAGCAGGAAGATAATCGTGAGCGCCGAAAGCAGGATGGTCAGGGCAATTTCATTGGGCGTCTTCTGGCGTTTGGCGCCTTCCACCAAGCCAATCATGCGGTCGATGAAACTCTCGCCGGGGTTGGCGGAGATGCGCACCTTGAGTTCATCGCTCAGCACGCGCGTGCCGCCGGTGACGCTTGAACGGTCGCCGCCCGCCTCGCGGATGACGGGCGCGCTTTCCCCCGTGATGGCGCTTTCATCGACGGTCGCGGCGCCCTCGATAATCTCGCCGTCACCCGGGATCGCTTCGCCCGCGACAATGCGCACGACATCGCCTTTGCGCAGGGTATCGGCGGAAACCTGCTCCACCGTGCCATTGTCGCGCAGGCGATTGGCGGTGGTTTGCGTGCGACTGGCGCGCAGGGTGGCCGCCTGCGCCTTGCCGCGTCCTTCCGCCATCGCCTCGGCGAAGTTCGCGAAGAGGACGGTGAACCAGAGCCAGAGGGTGATCTGACCCGTGAATGCCTTGCTCTCGTGCGAAGCGAAGACCTCCACCGTGGTGACCAAGGCGCCAACCTCCGTCACGAACATGACCGGGTTCTTGACCATGGTCACCGGGTTGAGCTTTTTGAACGCCTCGCCGATGGCGGGGACGATGATCTTCGGATCGAAGATGGAACGGGCTTGAGTAGGCATGGAAATCAGGAGCTAAAAGGACTGGTTAAAGAGAGGAGTGAGCCGCCGCACGCTTTAGAACAGCTTGCCCGTATACATGAGGAAATGTTCGACCACCGGCCCGAGCGCCAGGGCCGGCAGGAAGTTGAGCGCGCCGATCAAAAGCACGGTACCGATCAAGAGGATGATGAACGTCCAACCGTCGACCGGGAAACTGCCCGGTCCCGCCGGCACCAACTTCTTGGCGCCGAGCGAGCCGGCAATGGCCAGGATCGGCACGATCATAAAAAAGCGGCCGATCAAGGCGGCAAAAGCCAGGGTCGTGTTGTACCAGGGCGTGTTTGGGCTGATGCCTGCAAAGGCGCTGCCGTTATTACCGGTGCACGATGAATAGGCATACAAGATCTCGCTGAAGCCGTGCGGACCATTGTTGTTCGTGCCGTTGGTCAGCGCGCCCGTGACGGGATCAGGAGCGCCGAAATTTGCCGCGCCCGCCGCCCAGGCGGAAAAGCCTAAGATGGAGAGCGTGAGCACCAGGATGACCAGACCGCTCATCTTGACTTCGAAGGCCTGGATTTTTTTGCCCAGATATTCGGGCGTGCGGCCCACCATCAAGCCGGCGATAAACACCGCCAGAATGACAAAGACCAACATGCCGTAGAGTCCCGCGCCCACACCGCCAAAGACGATCTCACCCAGTTGAATGTTAAAGAGCGGGACCAACCCGCCAAGGGGCGTAAAGCTATCGTGCATGGCATTGACCGCTCCGCAGGAGGCATCCGTCGTAATGGTGGCGAACAGCGCGGAATTAAATACGCCGAAGCGCACTTCCTTGCCTTCCATGTTGCCGTCCGTCTGCACCACGCCGTTTTTATACAGGTTCGGGTTGCCGTCGGCCTCCGCTTTCCAGCAGGTCACAGCCCCCACGATAAAGATCGCCGCCATGGCGCCCCAGACCGCCCAACCGTGTTTTTGATTTCTGACCATCCGGCCCAGGTAGTAAGTCAACCCGGCGGGGATGGCGAAGATCGAGAGCATCTGCAAAAAGTTCGAGAGCGGCGTGGGGTTCTCAAACGGATGCGACGCGTTAGCGTTCGTGAAGCCGCCGCCGTTGGTGCCCAGCATCTTGATGGCCATCTGCGACGCGATCGGCCCCTCGACGATGCTTTGCGTCGTCACCGCTTGATCCTGCAGCACGATATTGCCAGCGGCATCCTTGACCGGCTGATTGGCGGCGTCGACTTTCGGCACCTGGATGGTCTGCTGCTCGGTGAGTTGCGCCGTATCGTACTTGTTAAAGTTTTGCGGGATGCCCTGCCAGATCAGGAAGGTCGCGTAGAGGATGCAGACCGGCAGCAACAGGTAGTAATGCAGCCGGACCAGATCGACCCAGAAATTGCCGACGGTGCCCGACTCGTGCCGGGCGATGCCGCGCACGAGGGCCGCCGCTACCGCGATGCCCAAAGCGGCCGACCAAAAATTATGGCTGGCCAGGCCGACCATCTGCGAGAAGTAACTCATCGTGTTCTCGCCCGAGTAGCTCTGCCAGTTCGTGTTGGTGGTAAAGCTGGAGGAGGTATTCAAGGCCAGGTCCGGCGTGATGGCCGTCTTGTTCGAAAGGCTGTCTATCACGCCGTGAAAAGGCAGATGATCCTGCAAACGCAGCACGCCGTACGTAAACAGCATGGTCACCAGGCTGAAGAGCAGCACAGCCACCGCGTATTGCTTCCAATTCTGTTCCCGGCGCGGATCCACCCGCAGCAGCCGGTACGTCAACCGTTCGACTGGCCCGAGGACGGGTTCCAGAAAGGTGTTCTTACCGTCGAGCACTTGAAAAAGGTAAATGCCCACCGGTTTGGTGATGAGCAGCACTGCGCCGAGGTAAAGGGCAAATTGAATCCAGCCGGAAGTGTTCATGGCAATAAGAAATGTGTCAGTAAGCGGGGAGAAAAAAAGGGATCAAAACTTTTCCGGATAAATCATGGTCGCAAAAAGATAGACGAGC
The DNA here is from genome assembly GCA_964250275.1 of uncultured Chthoniobacterales bacterium. Lineage (GTDB taxonomy): Bacteria > Verrucomicrobiota > Verrucomicrobiia > Chthoniobacterales > SZAS-18 > CAXUFU01. Next base: position 4,118 of record CAXUFU010000007.1, read on the forward strand.
AGCAGGACCGCGATGATGCCGATGATGAGAGTACCCATAATAAGGAGAGGAAGATGGTTGAGGTAGGGCTGAGGTTAGATTTTGCCGCACCACCAGACATAGGCGATGGAGCCGAAGAAGAAGCCAATCGTGGCGAGGATTTCGATGAGGTCGAGCATAGGAAGTAGCAAGGGCAGGAGCGTTTTAGGGTGTGGACTCAAAAAGGCAGGCCGGAGCTAGCAGCGGAAGATCAGGATTTCTCCCCCAGGTGCATCGTTTCCCGGCTTGACCCGAAGTTGAACAACTCGAACAAGCGCCGCATGTTCTGCTGCGCCGGCTCGTAGCGGCCGTCAATCCGGATGGCGCGTCCATACGCCAGGCGGGCTTCATCGTAGTCCCCGCTGATTTCCGCCAGCACGCCCTGCAAATTGTGCACCTCAGGCGAACCCTGGTCGATCTTGGCCGCCGCCGTCAGGCAGAGCGCCGCTCCTGGAAAGTCTTGCAGGTTGATCAGCCGCTTGGCCTCGCGAATCAGGTTGCCGATGGCGGTCGGCTCTTCCGGCGGGACATGGCGGGGTTGGTGACGATCGAGGATTTCCGCCACGATGCGACGCAGCGCCACCGGCTCGATCGGTTTCTCCAAAAAATCGATCGCTCCGAGCTGCATGGCGCGCACCGCCTGGCGAATGCTGCCGTACGCCGTGATCATCAAAGTGGGCGTCTTGATGCCGCGCCGCCGCATCTCCGCCAGCACGTCCAGTCCATTATCTTCGCCGATGCGCAGATCGAGGATGGCCAAGGCGTACTCCTCGGCCAAAAAGCCCATCATGGCCTCGTCCGCGGTGGCGGCCTCCTGCACCAGATACCCATCGGTCTCCAGCGCCAGACGGAACGTCAACCGGATGGTGCGTTCGTCGTCGATGATGAAAATTTTGGCCGCGTTCATGACTGCGCCGGGGACGCGGCCACCGGCTCACCGGCGGGCAGGCTGAAGAAAAACTCGCTGCCGCGCACGGCCGAGGTCGGGATGACGCCGATCTCGCCGTCGTGCCCGCGCACTACCTCCCGGCAAATCGCCAGGCCCAGGCCCGCCCCTTCCTTGGACTCGCCCGCCAGCCGGTAGAACTTTTCGAAAACGCGTTTCCGCTCGGCCGCCGGCACGCCGGGACCGTGGTCCGTGACGCTGAAGCGCACGGCCCTGCCGCCGTTTTCCGCGCGCGCCGCCAGGACCACTTCCTCGCCCGGTGGCGAGTGTTTGGCGGCGTTGGAAATCAGGTTGGAAAAGACGTGGCCAATCTGATCCGGCGCGACGAAGACGGGCGCCAGGTCAGGCTCGACTTGGGTGACAATCTTCAGGCCGGCGGCGGCGATGACGTCCCGCGCATCTTCGACAGCCCGGCGCACCAGGTCGCCCGGGCGCTGCAGGCGGCGTTCGCTGACGGCCGCGCCGCTTTCCAGCTTGGCGAGGTCGAGCAGGTTATTGATCAGGTCCAGCAACCGTTCGGCGTCTTCGCGGGCGGCGATGAGCAGCTCCGTTTGTTTGGGGTTGAGGGTGCCGATGCGCTCTTCGAGCAGGAGGTGCACGGCCATGCGGATGCTGGTCAGCGGTGTCTTGAGCTCATGGCTCACCGTCGCCACGAGGTTGGTCTTGACGTCGTCCAGCAACCGGAAACGCGTGACGTCATTGAGGATCGCCACCGCGCCCGCCCCGCCATCGCGCAAGCCAATGACGCGTGGTAACAGGAACTTCTCCCGGTCGTCCACGCGGATGCATATCGATTGGTCGAAACTCTCCGGCAGGTAATCGCCCTCGCCGCGCAGGACCTTCATCGCCAGCGGCACGATGGGCAGGACGGTTTCCGTGCCTGCGAGCTTCTTGCGCAGGCGTTCGGCGGCGGGATTCTGGTAAACGATCTCGCCTTCGGGCGAGAAAATGAGGATCGGATCGAGCAAGGCCGCAAAGACGACCTCTGTCGCCTGCCGGGCATGAACGAGTTCATCGGCGGTGGTCTGGCGGTAGAGCCGCAGCTTGCCAGCCATTTTATTGAACGCGTCCGCGAGCTGGCCCAGCTCGTCGCGGCTGGGCACGGGCAGCACCTGGTCGAGATTGCCGTCGCCGAGTTCGCGGGCGGATTCGGTCAAGCGCTGGATCGGGCGCAAGACGGCAGTTCCGAGCCGGTACCCGAAGAACAGAGCCAGGGGCAGCGCCGCGGTCATCGCCAGGAGCATGACCCGGGTCGAGCGCCGGGCCGTTTCCCGGGCGCGAAAATCCTTCTCGGACATCGCCCGTTCATTGATGCGCTGGATGACGGTGGCGGACGCGAGCAGATCACTCAACGAACGCGTCAGGGCGGCGGAATTACCCGGCTGATCCACGGCAGACGCGGCCGCCGCGAGGAATGCCTCATCCAGCGCCGCGAGCTTTTCCGCCGCCGTATACTCGCCGGGTTCGGTGATAATGCCGCGCTCGGTCTGCACGCAGTGCCGGCAAATCGCGCCCTCGGCGCTCAGCACCGTGCGGGTTTGCTCGGGCGAGGCCATTCCCGCCTGCTCGAAAGCCAGCGCCCGATCCAGGCGCAAGGCGGATTCCCGCAGATCGCGCATAGCAGCGATCGAGGTGTAGTTCTCCCGCAACGTGGTGTTGAGCGAGCCGCCGAGGCGGACGAACAACCACACGGCATAGCCGCTCACCAGCATCAAAAGGATGATGAGGGGGAGGACTCCGAGCAGAAGGCGATTACGAAGCATGGCGAACGTTTAAGCGCATTAGCGTACGGCATGCCAGGCGTCAGCTCATCCCACTTAACGGGCTACCCGGCAGGAAGATATGCTTAGGTCTGACCGTGCCTAGCCATCTCCAACCGGCCCGTTCCAGGCAAAGTGCAATGCCCGAGGCAGCAGTTCTGTTGCAGTTTGCATCGCGCCTGAGATTCAACCACCCTGGCCGGCCCAACGGCGCCGGCGCCGGTAGAGCGTCGCCAGATCGATCCCCAGGATCGCGGCCGCGTCCTCGTAGCGGCCGGTTCTCGCCAGCACCCGGCGGATGTGCTCGTCGCCGAGCTCGTTGAGCGTGACGTCGGCACCCAAATTCAGGGCACGCCGGGCCGCCGCGCCGGTTTCGGTGACCTGGTGCAGGGCCGGCGCTTCGACGTGGTCGCCGGAGCTGAAGATGACGGCGCGCTCGATGACGTTGCGCAGTTCGCGCAGATTGCCCGGCCACGGGTAATCGTGCAAGGCGGCAAGCGCCTGCGGGCTGAAGCCCTGCAGCGAGCGGCCAATCTGCCGGTTAAAGAAAGCGAGGTGCGCCTCGGCCAGGCGGGCGAGATCGCGCGGGCGCTCGCGCAGGGGCGGCAACTCGAGCACGATGACGTTGAGGCGATAGTAGAAATCTTCGCGGAACTTGCCTTCCTTGATGGCCGCGACCAGGTCGCGGTTGCTGGAGGAAATCACCCGGACATTAGCGCGGCGCGTCTGGGTTTCCCCGACCCGCTCGTACTCGCGCTCCTGCAAGACCCGCAACAACTTCGCCTGAATCTCGAGCGTCGTCTCGCTGATTTCGTCCAGGTAAAGCGTGCCGCCATTCGCGGCCGCCAGCTTGCCTTCGGTATCCGCCACCGCGCCGGTGAAGGCACCTTTGACATGGCCAAAGAGATCGCTTTCCAATAGTTCCCGGGACAAGCTTGGGCAACTCACCGTGACAAAGGCGCGCTCCCGCCGCCCGCTCCGGCCGTGGATCGCCCGGGCCAGCACGCTTTTGCCCGTGCCGCTCTCGCCAAGCAGGAGGATGGACGCCTGGCTGTCCGCCGCGCGAAAGGCCAGATCGAGCACGGTGCGCATGCCCGGGTCCTCCGAGGTTAGGTCGGCCTCGGGCGAATGGGTTTCCACCCCAGCGATTCAAGCTCCGCGACGCGGCTTTCCAGGCCGCGCGTCTTGGCGGTCCGCGCGACGATCAGGCGCACCTGCTCGGGCGTGAACGGCTTGGTCACGAAATCCACGGCGCCCAGCCGCATCGCCTCGACCGCGGCGGGAATGGAGCCGTGCGCGGTGATGACCACAATCGCCAGCTTTGGGTCGCTGCGCCGGAGCTTGGCCAGGACTTCAAGACCGTCTTCCTGCCCCAGCCGCAGGTCGAGGAAGGCGAGGTCAAAGGCTGTCTTTTGCAACTGGCGCAACGCTCCGGAACCGCTCTCGACGGCGACCACCTCATGGTCCGCCGTTTCCAGCGCCAACGCCATCATGCGGTTGATGTTGCGTTCATCGTCCACCAACAGAATTTTCATAAGCTTTCCAGGGTGGGCAATTTGCCACGCGCCAGCCGCCAGCGCGAGCGGGTACGGAGGAGCCTGCCCGCATTCGAGCGTCGTTGCCCCTCGGATTCAAGTCCGGACCTGCTTTCATCCTTCGTGCGCTGCCGGGCAAATTTACGCTTGCCGGCTTGACATGAGTTTAATAACCTCCGCCGCGCGTCGACTGCGGTGGCAGTCACGAAGGGGCAGCAGGACTTGAAAGGCTTTTCGTCCAGGGTACGGGCACGCTGCCGTCCAACGGGCCCCCGCTAGCGACGTCCACTTCACGCAGCCAATTCGAGATGACCTTACGCAACCAGACTCTACCCGCTCCTTTGCCACCCGGCCGGGTGAACTGTTGGAGAAACCGGAGCCGCGTGCTGGCGCTCGGACTGTGCGTTGCTTTCCAGTGGATACTGGCGCCCGGCCACGCGCGCGCCGGGTCTCCGCTGGTGAGCCTGGCCGGACGCCTGCCGGCCAGCCCCGAAAGCAAACCCTTCATCAGCCTGCTCAACGTGAAGATGGCCGACACCGCTTTGCTCTCTTACGTCCAGTTCACGATCCAACCCAAGCCAGGCTCACTCACGCGCCCGGTGTCCGCCCGGTATTCCAACGCTTATCTGCTGCGGCGATTGTTTCTGAACCCGCAGACGGGCAACATCATCGTGCCGGTTTTTGGTCTGTACGCAGGCTATACGAACAGCGTGCAAGTCGTTTTTGGGTTTGTCGACGGCACGTCCCAGGTTGCTCAACTCTCCCTGACCACGGCGGCATACGCCGGCGGGATTTACAACCATCCACTCATCCTCCAGGCACGGGCGAGGAATACCACTCTTAGCTATGACTATATCATGCTAAAGAACTACGCTTCCGCGGACGCGCCGATCATCATCGACTCGGACGGTGAGATCCGTTGGGTGGGTACGGCGGATACGGCCAGCCCGCAAGTGATCCTGTTCGACGGCAGCTTTTTCGTCGTCAACCAAACGACCGTCCTCCGCATGGAGTGGGACGGGACCGTGACCACGGTGCTGGACTTCGGCCCGCAAGGAATCACCGGTTTTTACCACAACTTCGATTTTGGCAAGACCGGCATCTTCATGAACGTGGACACGGCCGAGTACACGGAATCCATCGTCATGGAGGTTGATACCTCCGGGAACGTTTTGCACACCTGGAATTTGGCCGAAATCATCAGCGCGGCCATGCTCGCCGGCGGCGACAATCCGGCGTCGTTCGTCGCCGCGCCCGGTACGTTGGACGATTGGTTCCACAACAATTCCGTGGCCTACCGCCCCGCGGATGACACGGTGATTTTTTCCAGCCGGGAAAATTTTGTCATCGCCCTGGATTACGGCACGGGCGCGATCAAGTGGATTCTTGGTGATCCGACCAAGCAGTGGTATCAGTTTCCCTCCTTGCGCAAGTACGCGCTGAAAATGGCTCCCGGCGGTCATTACCCGATCGGCCAGCATTCGGTGAGCTTCTATCTGGACAAGCTGTTGCTCTTTGATGATGGCCTTTTCAGCATCGAGCACACACCACCCGGGCGAAGCCGGAACTACAGCGCACCGCGCAAGTACTCGATCGCAGAGAATGCGGGCAGCGCGACGGAGATTTGGAACTACCTGGCGAACCCGTCGATCTACAGCCCCGTGGCGTCCAGCGTCTATGAGGATCAACCGGGCAATTACCTGGTCGACTACGCCACGGCCGGACCCTATCTTTTCGCCGAACTCATCGGACTCGACGCCAGAGGGGCAAAGGCGTTCGATTACGAGTTCACGGAACTCCTGAGCACGGACACCGCCTGGAACGCGGTGCCGTTGCACATGGAGGATCTCGTCTTCAACTAGGGGGAACTTCAACCCCCGGCGGAAGTGGTTCGATGCGCAAACGGTCGCGGACAATCATCTCGTTGTAATGCCGCACGGCCGCGGCGCGGTTAAGGGGCGGGACTTCTCCGTACACCTGCAACCCGTGACAGGGTTTGCGCAAGCGGCCGACACCCGCCCAGGCGTCGCAGACCGCTCCGATGTCGAGCGCGATGCCCCCGCGCTGTTTGATCCAGTGGCAGTAGATCTTGCCCAGCGCGCCGGCGCCCACCAGAAACACCGCGCCGGCAAAGGGTACGCGCAAGGTTTCTTTTAGCTCCAGAAAGCGGTCCGGATAATGTTCGCCTGGCATGGTTCCCGGGTATTGCGCCTCGCCCGGCACCAGGTATTGCTCTACCCGGCCGAGGTGGAAAACCGTCTCCAGCCGGGCAGCAAGATCCCGGCAACTGACCAGCCCGCAGAAGGGCAAACCCGCGAGCAACTCGCGATAGAAAAGGCCGATCTGCAAGTACCGGTGGATGGCGCTGTCGGCGAGCAACGGCCGGCGCGCGAGCAAGCCGAAGCGGCGCAGTGCCGCCAACACCGCGCGGTATTCGGGGAGTGCAAGTTGGGAGGATCGGGGTAATCCCACGACATCGGCCGCGAGCACGGCCTCGCGTAACTCGACGGCCAGCGCGGTTAGGTCGCTGGCCTGGAAATCAGTCCGGCCAAACCAGATTTGCAGGGAAGTATCGAGTTCCGCTTTGCCGACGATTTCCGGATAACCCAGCAGCCTGCCCTCGCCGTCTCCGAGACGCACCAGCGAAAAAAGACTTCCCTCCGACACCTGGCGTTGCAAAAGCGTCAGGACCTCGAGCACATCGGCGTGCGGGGCGAGTGCATCTCCAGCCAAGTCCATGGTTCGCCGCTTTACCGAACGTCACTGCTTGACAGCCTATGAGCGAACTTCGCTCACCGGCTGCGCAAAGCCGACCGGTTCTCCCGTCGGAAGCGGTTCTTCGAGGAGGTGAGCGGCGCGCCGCAACGTCGCTTGCGCCCACGGGGTGTTGGAGGCCCACCCCAGCAGGAAGATCGTGGCGCCGCCGGCGGCAATGAGCCACCAGACCGGATGCGTCGCGGGCGGGAAATCCAGCCCGTGCGCCCGGGCCGCGCCGACAATCGTGCCGGCGACGGCCACGCCCAGCGCGGCTCCCACCTGCCGGCTGGTGGACGCGATGGCCGCGGCAACCCCGGCCTGCCCATTGGGCATGCCGGAGACGGCGGTATTAGTGATCGGCGTGTTCACCATGCCGAAGCCGACGCCGAAGATCACGTAGGTCAACAGCATCAGCGGGATCGAGGTGCCGGCCGCGAGCCGGGTCAGCAGCAACGCACTGAGGCAGATCGCGCCACCCGCGATGAACAAGGGCAGACGCGTGCCGTAGTTGCCGACGAGGCGTCCGGATATCGGCGCGCACAGCATGGTCGCCCCGGCCAGCGGCAGGGTACAAACACCGGTGCGCAGAGCGGAAAAGCCGCGCACCTCTTGCAGGTAAAGTGCGTTCAGGAAGAGAAAGGCGGAAAACGCGGAGAAACTGCAGATCGCGATGATCGTGGCGCTGCTGAAAGGCACGCTGCGAAAGAAACGCAGGTCCAACAGCGGCGACGCGCAGCGCGGCTCGTAGACCAGCAGAGCGGCCACGGCGACAAAAGAGGTGACAAACAAACCCACGATGAGTTCTGAGTTCCAGCCCGCATGCGGACCTTCGATCACCCCGTAGGTCAAGCACGCCAGCGCCGCGAAGACGAGCACCTGGCCAACCGGATCGATGGGCCGCGCGCGCGCCGCTTTCGATTCCGGGATGAACAGCGCCGCCAGCAGGATGGCGACGCCGCCAATGGGCAGATTGATCCAGAAAATGGAGCGCCAGCCGACGGTTTGCGTCAAAGCGCCTCCGAGCAGCGGCCCCAGCGCCATCGAGATACCCACCGTCGCGCCCCAGACGCCGATGGCCCTGGCCCGCGCTTTTGGGTCCTGAAAGGTGTTGGTGATGATCGACATCGCCACGGGGTTGAGCATCGTCGCGCCGAGGGCTTGAATGGCGCGGCAGGCGATGAGCCCGCGAATGCCAGGCGCCAGGCTGCACAGCAGCGACCCGAAGGTGAACAACGCCAAGCCACTCTGGAACACTCGCCGCCGGCCGAAACGGTCTGCCATGGAACCGGCCAGCATCAGGAGGCTGGCAACGACCATGGTGTAGGCGTCGATGACCCATTGCAGACCCGAGATCGAAGCGTGCAGGTCGCGCCGGATGGACGGCAGCGCGACGTTAACGATCGTCACGTCCATGCCGACCACCAGCAGGCTCAGGCAGCAGATGCCGAGGATAAGATTGGGGTGGAGGTGCCGTCCGGGTTGGCTGGGGTCCGTGGTGTCCATGCAGAATGTTGGGATCGGCCGGCCTGACTTTCGCGCGCGATTCGGCCGGCGCAAGGTGCGGGAACCGCTTCGCGGATGGGTGGTCGCGCAGCGACTTCAAATCTACCGGGTAGGGATGGCTCTCCTGAGCCGGTCCCTGACTGTCTGGCAACCGTGCCTGGACACAGGTCGCGCCATGCACATGCACGCTAACCCGGGAAGCCAGGCAAGCTGCCCTGGAAACGGGTCGCGCCATGTACAGGCAAGTTCCCCAGACAGTCAGGGACCGGGTCGGAGACCCGTCCCTACCTTTTATTGGAAGCGCTTCGCGCGGGCGGCGGCGTACTCTTCGGCGAACTTTGGGTTCGGCAAAATCCGCCGGCGCGGCAGAGGCTGGCGCAAGGCCGGTTCACCCAATCGCTCCAGCGCGTAGACCGCCGCGCCACGCAGCGAAGCCTCCGGTTCGTCGTTCGGATAGACCGGCTGATTAAGAATATTGGCGAGCCGGCGCAGCGACGAGGGCGAATGCTGCACGCCGCCGGAGACGATCAGCGCCGGCCTCTCGGCCAGCCTCGCAAACAAGAGGTCCGCGATCCGCGCGAGACGATCATAGGTCGCCTCGGTCGCGGCCTGCAAAATATCGAGCGCGGTGGTGCGTTGGGTGATCCCGCGGATGGCACCGTGCCTGTCCTCTTCCCAATCCGGCGACCGCTCCGCGCTCCAGAGAGGCTCTACCGTCAGCCCGTGCCGCGGCGCGGGGCGGGCAGCCAGCGCGCGTTCGAGCCCGGCTTCGTCGATATCGATGCGCAGCTCGCGCACGCACCAGGCGCGCAAGTTGCCGGCGTTGCTCACGGCGCCGCCGACCAAAGAACGCCGCCCGTCGACGCGGTAGCGAAACAGCCCAAACGGCGGCGCCGCTTCTCCGGTGAGCATCCAGCGCAGCGCGGCGCTCGTGCCGATGTTGAGCGCCGTCACCCCGTCGTGGGTCGCTCCGGAACCCAGGTTGCTCGCCGCGCCGTCGCCGATGGCGGAAAACCAGCGGGCCGCGCGCAACTCCACCGGCCTCCCGCGCCGCGGGTTTGCCGCGGGCGCGGTCCCCTCGTCCAGCGGGTTCAGCAAGTCGGCGTGCAAGCCGCAGCAAGCGAGCATGCGCTCGTCCCAACGCTGGGCTTTGAGGTCCAGCAAGCCGGTGCCGCTCGCCATCGAGAGGCTGCAATCCGTCGGGCCACCGAGGGCCTGGGTGAGCCATTCCGCCGGCGACATCCAGCGCCGGACGCGCTTGCACAAGGCAGGGTCGGTACGTTGCAGCCAGCGCATTTTTGCGGGCCAATAAGAAAAGCGCAACATACAACCGGTGCGCCGCTGGATCGTCCGCTCGGAGAGTTCCTGGCGCAAAACCGCCGCATCCGTGTGGCAGCGCGAATCTCCCCAGGTGTAGATCGGCGTCACTGGTTCGCCAGCGGCGCCAACTCCCAAAAAGCTGTGCCAAAATCCCGACATGCCGAGGGCGCGGATCGGCGGACGGTCGCGGGCGGGTTGGGCGCGATAGGCGGCCAGCGTGGCCGCCAGGCTGGCGCGTCCGGCGGCAAGCAGAGTGCGCCAGGAAAGCTCCGCCCGGCCATCGTCGCCGTAGGTCAGGCCGTACTTGACTTGGTGCGTGGTGCCGTCGACGCGCTGGCCGGATGGATCGAAGAGGGCGGTGCGCAAGGACGAGGTGCCGACGTCAAACGCGAGAACGAAGAAGCCGGGTTTTTTCATGGACGGTTTCTGCCACGCACGGGCAGACAAAATGGGGCACGACGGAGCGTGTCCGTCCACCGGTTTTGGCGGCGCCGTGCAGCGGCTCTGGTCGCGAGGCGGTTTCTGGCTTAACCTTCGCGTCGCCTTCCTGCCGTGACCTCTCCCCTAACCAACGAAATTGCCCGGCGCCGGACTTTCGCCATCATCAGCCACCCGGACGCGGGCAAGACCACGCTGACGGAGAAGCTCTTGCTCTACGGCGGCGCTTTGCAATTGGCCGGGTCGGTTACCGCCCGGCGCCGGCAGCGGGCTTCCACCTCCGATTGGATGGAACTGGAGCGCCAGCGCGGCATTTCGGTGTCCTCGACCGTGCTGCAATTCGATTACGCCGGCTACCGGGTCAACCTCCTGGATACCCCGGGCCACCAGGACTTTTCCGAGGATACCTACCGGGTGCTGACGGCCGTCGACGCCGCGATCATGGTCATCGACGCGGGCAAAGGCATCGAGGCGCAGACGCGCAAACTCTTCGAGGTCTGCCGCCGGCGCGGCGTGCCGATCTTTACTTTCATGAACAAGCTGGACCGGCCCGCTCTCGAGCCGCTCAAGCTGCTCGACGAGCTCGAAAGCGTGCTCGGCCTGGCCGCCTGCCCGATGAATTATCCGCTGGGGATGGGCGCGGATTTTCGCGGCGTCTACGAGCGTTTTGCCGGGCAGGTGCATCTCTTTGAGCGCACCGTCGGTGGGGCTTATCGCGCGCCCGTCGAGATCAGCGGGTTGGACGCGCCGATCGTCCGGGAGCGCCTGGACGACGCCACCTTCGAGAAAACACGGGAGGAAATCGAGATGCTGGAAATGGCCGGCGCCCCTTTCGATCCGGCCGCCGTGCTGGCGGGCCAACTTTCGCCGGTATTTTTCGGCAGCGCGGCGAACAACTTCGGCGTGCAGCTCTTGCTCGACGGCTTCCTGAAATACTCCGCGCCGCCCGCGCCGCACACGTCCGCCGGCGGGCGCACCATTGCCCCGGACGACCCGGACTTTTCCGGCTTCATCTTCAAGATCCAGGCGAACATGGATCCGCGGCACCGGGACCGCATCGCGTTCCTGCGCGTTTGCTCGGGCCGCTTCACGCGGGACATGGCGGTGACGCACTCCCGCTCGCGCAAGGCGGTGCGATTGTCGTATCCGCAAAAGCTTTTCGCGCAAGAACGGGAGACGGTCGAAGAGGCGTTCCCGGGCACGCGGAGTTCGGGATTGGCGACACGCTGACCGAAGATCCAGGTATCGTCTACGACGAGATCCCGCGCTTTCCGCCGGAGTGCTTTGCTTACTTGCGCAATCCGAACACGGGCAAGTACAAGCAGTTCCGCCAGGGGCTCGATCAACTGTTGCAAGAAGGTGTCATCCAGGTGCTGCAGTTGCGCGACTCCGGGCAAAAAGTGCCCCTGTTGGCGGCCGTGGGGCCGTTGCAGTTTGAGGTCGTGCAGTACCGGCTCCAGAGTGAATACGGAGCCGAATCCCGGCTGGAGACCGCTTCCTGGGATCGCGCCCGCTGGCTGCCGGCCGCCCAGGAACCGGACCGCCTGCGCGACCTCGTGCTGCCGACAGGGGTGGCCGTCGCCGCGGATGCGTTGGGCTTGCCGCTGCTGCTTTTCCCGAACGAATGGTCCCTGCGCTACTTTACGGACCGCAATCCGGGGGTGGAATTGTTCATGACACCGCCCAAGGCGGCGTGAAAGTCCGTGGCTGCTGTGGGAACCGTGGCGGCCGGCCACCGTGTACGGGCGCAATCCCCAGGATCTTTGGCGCGGAACAAAGCCTGCTACCTTGTGGGGAAGGCAGCGTTGAATTAGCTTGCAACTCGCACGCCTGATCTTCAGGCTCCATTTATGGCCCGCCGTCCCTTCCACTCTTCTCTGGCGAGCCGTTTTCTGGCGGTGCTGCTGGTCCTTGGCGCCGTTGTCATGACCCATTCGGCCCGCGCCCAGGCGGCCTGGGAGGTCGTCAAGTACGATGGCCGGGATTATCTGTCGATGCGCAACGTGGCAGATTTTTACAAGCTGCAATATTCTTCCAACGGCAAGAACGTCACCCTGCAATCCCCTGGCTGCACCATCCGGGGCGATGCCGGGTCCAAGGAACTGATCATCAACGGGGTGAAGTTCATCATGAGCAGCGACCTGGTGCAATCCGGGGATAAAATCCTCCTTTCGCGCCTAGACCTGACCAAACTGGTGGAACCCGTTCTGCGTCCGAACCGCATCCGCGGCGCCGGCGCTATTCGCACGGTGGTGATCGATGCCGGCCATGGTGGCTATGATCGCGGCGCGACGAGCATCTACGGCGACGAGAAGAACTTTGCGCTCGATACCTCCCTGCGCCTGCGGGAATTGCTCCTGCGGCGCGGGCTCAACGTGCAGATGACGCGCTCGACAGACGTTTTCATCCCGCTCGAGGAGCGCGCCGCGTTTGCCAACCGCTTCCGCGACGGCATCTTCGTGTGCATTCATTATAATGCCGGCAGCGATTATGGCACCGGGATCGAGACGTACACGCTCGCGCCGCGTTTTGTGCCCTCGACCGGTGATGACAGTCCGACCGCTTCGTGCATGATCCCGTGTGCGGGCAACGTGGAAGATCCCGAGAACATGGCCCTGGCCACGGCGACGCACGCGGCGCTCTTGAGCCGTTTGCCGATGGTCGACCGAGGCATCAAGCGTGCACGCTTTTGCGTTTTGCGTTTGACGACCATCCCGGCGGTCCTCATTGAAGGCGGGTTTGTCAGCAATCCGCAAGAGGCGAGCCGCATTGCCACGCCCGCCTACCGGCAAGCGGAGGCCGAAGCGATTTCGTTAGCCATTTCCAACTACATGACGGCGACAAATGTCGGCGGGAGCCGCCCGCCGATTCTGGCCGGCGCCTCCGAACAGCACGCTCCGCTGAGCATTCAGCCGGGTGCGTTCCAGACCATTGGCGGCATCCCGTCCATTGGCGCGACGGTACCGATCGATCCGTTGGCCTCGCGCGTGAGCAACCTGCAAGACGGACCGACCGTCGTGGTGCCGCACAGCAACTAGTTGCGAAGGTAGGGATGGCTCTCCTGAGCCGGTCCCTGGCTTTCTGGGGAACGTCATTTGGCGTTTTGGACGTTTGTGGACCGAGAGCGCCTGCCAAGACAGTCAGGGACCGGCTCGGAGAGCCATCCCCACCTTTTTTTGGGAGGGGCTACATCAACTGGTAGGGGTCGACATCCACCGTCGCACTGACGTCCGCGGGCAATTGCAGCTTCTCGAGCACCGCGTGCACGTGCTTGCCGAGCTTGAGCGCCGACCGGCCCCGCAACAGCAGGTGAAACCGGTAGTACGTCTTGAGCTTCTCCAAGGGCGCCGGCCCCGGCTCGCCCAGATCCGCGCCCGCGGGCAGATTTTCCCGCAGACGCCGCGCCAAGGTTTCGGTCGAAAAACGGCCCCGCTCCTGGTGCGGACATCGCACGGTGATCAAGACCAGATGCACGAAAGGCGGGAAAATGCATTGCCGCCGGAAACTGATCTCCTGCTCGTAGTACCCTTCGAAATCATGGTGGCGCGCGAACTGAATGGCGGAATGCACCGGCGTAAACGTCTGCACGAAAACCTCCCCTTCCATCTCCCCGCGGCCAGCCCGCCCGGAGACCTGCGTCAACAGTTGAAACGTGCGCTCGCCCGCGCGGAAATCAGGCAGGTGCAACGAGAGATCGGCGTTGATGATCCCTACCAGGGTCACGTTGGGAAAATGCAACCCTTTGGCGATCATCTGCGTCCCGACCAGGATATCGATCTTGCCCACGCGGAAGGCGTGCAGCGTCTCGCGATACGCGTCTTTCTTGCTCATCGCATCCGCGTCCATGCGCTTGATCGTGGCGGTGGGAAACACTTTGCGCACGACCTCCTCGACCCGCTCGGTGCCCAGCCCCGCCTGGCGAAAGGCGGGATCGTGGCACTGCGGACAGCTCCCAGG